>JADGOF010000194.1 GCA_017883105.1 Acidimicrobiales bacterium | reverse complement strand
CCCACCCCGAGGTAGAAGCGGTCGTCGGTCTCCTCGAACACCAGCACATCGGAGGCGGGATCGGTGCCGACCCGGTGGCGCCAGAGTTGATAGGGGCGCATGGTCTCGTCGATCCGGACGAAGAACACGGTGGCATTGTCGTTCGCCCAGGCCGAACCGTAGGAGGTGTCTTCGAGTGACTCGGACGACTCGTCCCCGGTCACCAGATCGCGGAAGCGCATGGTGTACCGCTCGCCACCGGTGGTGTCGGTCGAGTACAACAGCCAGCGGTGGTCGGGGCTGACCTCGAGAGTTCCCACTGCGAAGTAGTCATGACCCTCTGCCAGCACGTTCTCATCCAGCAGGACCACTTCACTCTCGGTGCCGCCTTTCCGGTCGTCGTCGGCCACCGGCCTCCGGCAGTGGATGCCGTAGCTGCTGCCCTCGACGGTGCGGCTGTAGTACATCCAGGGCCCTTTGCGGACCGGAACGGAGAGGTCGGTCTCCTCGATACGGGCCACGATCTCATCGAACAGGGCGCCCCGAAGCGCCTCCGTGGGGGCCATGACCGCCTCGGTGTAGGCATTCTCGGCCGTAAGATGAGCGATGACGTCAGGGTCGTCCTTGTCCCGGAGCCAGAACCAGTCGTCGATCCGGACGTCGCCGTGGGCAACCAGCTCGACCGGTCGCCGCTCGGGCACCGGTGGTGTTCCGGCCCTGGAGGGCCGGCGGGAGGGCTCGTGGTCAGGCATCTGACCAGGATGGCACGACTTTCCGATGGGGATCAGGGCATCCCGTGCGGTCGTGCTCCCGGGGTTGTTACTATCTGTATAGGAGAAATCAGCTGCCCGTCCGGACGGCAACTCAGGAGCGCGTGTGACGACCACCGATCTCGACCTCGGAAAATACAAGCTTGGGTGGTCCGATGAAGAGGACTACGTCTTCAAGCCCAAGAAGGGCCTGAACGAATCCATCGTCCGCGAGATGTCGGCGATGAAAAAAGAGCCGGAGTGGATGCGGGACTTCCGGCTGCGGGCCCTGCAGCGCTTCGAGAGGCGCCCGATGGCCGAATGGTTCGCCGTCAACATGCCCGACCTCGATTTCGACGACATCTACTACTACATCAAGCCGACCTCCGGGCAGGTCGAGGACTGGAACGATCTCCCCGAAGCCATCAAGAACACCTACGAGAAGTTGGGTATCCCCGAGGCGGAGCGTAAGTACCTGGCCGGCGTCACCGCCCAGTACGAGTCCGAGGTGGTATTCCACCGCAACCGCGAGGATCTCGAGGCGCTGGGCATCATCTTCTGCGACATGGACACCGCAGTGCGTGAGTACCCCGATCTGGTCCGCAAGTACTTCGGGACGATCATCCCCCCCAACGACAACAAGTTCGCCGCTCTGAACTCGGCAGTGTGGTCCGGTGGCTCGTTCATCTACGTCCCGCCGAACGTGATCGTCGACCAGCCGCTGCAGGCCTACTTCCGCATTAACGCGGAGAACATGGGTCAGTTCGAACGCACCCTGATCATCGCCGATGTCGGATCCCAGGTGCACTACATCGAGGGTTGTTCGGCCCCGGTGTACACCACCGATTCCCTGCACTCGGCGGTGGTGGAGCTGGTGGCACTCGAAGGGTCGCGCATCACGTACACGACCATTCAGAACTGGTCGAACAATGTCTACAACTTGGTGACCAAGCGGGCCCGGGCCGAAGCCGAGGCCCACGTGGAGTGGATCGACGGCAACATCGGTTCGCGCCTCACCATGAAGTACCCGTCTGTCTACCTGATGGGGCCCAAGGCCTCAGGCGAAGTGCTGTCGGTGGCCTATGCCGGTGCCGGCCAGCATCAAGACGCCGGGGCCAAGATGGTCCACGCCGCTCCCGAGACCACTTCGACCATCGTCTCGAAGTCGATCTCCAAGGATGCCGGCATCACCACCTACCGGGGTCTGGTCCACGTGGACGAAGGGGCCAAGCACGCCAAGAGCTTCGTCCGGTGTGACGCGCTACTCCTCGATGACACATCGGTGTCGGAGACCAAGCCGTACATGGAAGTGGCCGAGCGCGATGCACGCATCGGCCACGAGGCCACGGTTTCCAAGGTGGGCGATGACCAACTTTTCTACCTGATGAGTCGCGGTCTTTCGGAGACCCAGGCCATGGGGATGATCGTCAACGGATTCATCGAGCCGATCACCCGCACGCTCCCCATGGAGTACGCGGTGGAGTGGAGTCGGTTGATCGAGCTCCAGATGGAAGGCTCGATCGGCTAGCTCGGCATGCCCGCCCACTCCGAGAGACGCAGCCCGTGCTCCGATGCGTGCACCGGGTGGTGCGGTCGGGTGATACCTCCGCCAGGTCGCGGGAAGGGCAGAATGTCACCATGCCGATGAGGGAAGAGTGCAAGAACTTTCAGAGCCGGACCTACGACTCCGGGGAGGTCGCCAGGTTCTGCATCCTCGATCTGGCTCCCGAGGCCCCGTGGAAGTGCCCGGACAACTGCCCGTCCTATGCGCCCCGTCTGGCCGATGTCGGGTGGTCGCATGGCTCCCTGGTCGAGCCGGCGCTCGAGCCCATGCCCGATGTCCCGGGTGAGGAAGCCGCCGCATTGCTCGATCAGGCCGAAGACATCATCAACGCCGTCGGGCCCGAATTCCTCGCCGAAGTGCGCAAGGAGGACGAGCGCTCGGAGCGCAAAGAGCACCGGTGGTGGAAGCGAAAGCGCTGAGCCCCGGTCCTACCGGCCGGTGAACCGGGCCGGCCGCTTCTCCATGAAGGCGGTCATCGCCTCGGTGAGATCGTCCGATGCGAGGAATCCCGCATTCCAGGTCGCCACGTAGTCCAGCCCCTCGGCAACCGAACGACCTTCACTGGCGATGAGGACTGCCTTGGTGCCCTGCACCGCCAGCGGTGAGTTGGCCGCGATCTCCCCGGCCAAGCTTCTGGCGTCGGCCAGTACGGCGTCGGCATCAGCGCTGACCTGGTTGACCAGTCCGATCGCCTCCGCCCTGGCGGCGGTGATGTCCTTGCCCGTGTAGGCCAACTCGGACAGATGGCCCCTGCCGATGATGTGGGGGAGGCGCTGCAGGCTCCCGATGTCAGCCACGATGGCCACCTTGGCCTCGCGCACCGAAAACAGGGCATCGGCGCTGGCCATCCTGATGTCGCAGGCGGCCACCAGATCCACGCCGCCTCCGATGCAGTAGCCGTGGATGGCGGCGATCACCGGCAGTGGGCACTGGGCCACGGCGGTCACCGACGCCTGGAGTCGGAGGATCTCCATCCGCGCTGAGCGCGCCCGGGCGGCCATGGACAGGGGTGCGCCCTGTCCGGAATTCGAAGGTCCGGTCAGCCCGGCCATGGCCACCAGGTCCAGTCCGACGGAGAAATGGGGACCACGGGCGGCAATCACCATGGCCCGTAACTCCGGGTCGCTTCCGATGGCCTCCACGGCCCGCGGTAGATCGGTCCAGAAGGCCGGTCCCATGGCGTTCCGCTTCTCGGGCCGATCCAGCCACAGGGTGGCCACGTGCCCCTCGGTTTCGATGGTGAGGACCTCGGAGGAGAAGGATGCGATGGGTGTGGACGTCATGACCCAAAGCGTAGGTCTCACCGCGCGCCGGCGTTCGGTGAGACCACCTGTCGGCCCGGATGGCTCCGTTCTGTGGACGGATAGTATGAGGGGCGAGGCTCGTCATCCGGGCCTCCTTGCGCGAGAGGCCTTCCTTCTGTCCACGTTCACCGCTGAATCCGCCGCCGCACTTCCCGGTCTTGCCTGGTTGCAGCACCGGCGGAGGGCGGCGGCCGAATCCTTCTCTTCGTCTACCCTGCCCAGCGAAAAGGACGAGGTGTGGCGTTACAGCCGCATCGACCAGCTGGAACTGGACCGTTTCCATCCGGTCGGCGCCGGACCGGGGTCCCCGACCGATGACCCTGGCCCCTCGCCATCGGACCGAATGCACGCACTGGTGGACAGCATCGGACCGCGCTCGGGTCTGGTGGTGACCATCAACGGCGTGTTGGCAACGGTGGCTTCCTCGGTCGGAGACGATCTGCTCACGCTGGGACGGGCCACCGAGCACGGAGAGATGGAAGACCTGCTGGGTTCGGTGGTCACCGATCCCCAGGACTTCCTCTTGCTCAACGACGCCTTTGCCATCGACCCGGTGATCGTCGACGTGCGCCCGAACGCAGTCATCGACGACCCGGTGGTGATCATCCATGTGGTGGGCGGCAAAGCCGGCGATGCCGTATTCCCCCGAACGGTCATCCGCAACGGCGCCGGGTCCACGGCGGGTGTGGTCGAGATCGTGGTCGACATGGCCAGCGGGCTGCTGGCCGACGTCCCGTCCAACGGCGTGCGGGGGTCGGCACCGACTTTGGAGCACTTGGTCGTCCCGGTCACTGAGATCCAGGTAGCCGATGATTCGTCGCTGGCTTATGTCAGCGTTCAGGCGTTGGGCTCGAAGACCTGGCAACTGGCCCATCAGGCCAGCACCATTGGGGCCAACGCCACCCTGCAGAGCTTCGCCGTCGCCCTGGGTGGGAGCTACGCACGGCTCCGCACCGATTCGGCGTTGGACGGGGAGTCCGGCACCAGCATGCTGCGGGCCGCCTTCATCGGTCGGGACGACCAGATGCTCGATTTCCGCACCCTGCAGGATCACCGTGCACCCCGCACCACCAGTGACCTGCTCTTCATGGGTGCGGTGGCCGACCATTCGCACTCGGTCTACAGCGGCCTGATCCGGGTCCGTCGGGGCGCCGTCCGATCGGACGCGATGCAGACGAATCACAACCTGGTCCTCGATGAAGGGGCCCACGCCGATTCGGTCCCCAATCTCGACATCGAGGAGAACGACGTCAAGTGCAGTCACGGGTCCACGGTCGGTCCGGTGGATGAAGACCAGCGCTACTACCTCGAGTCCCGCGGTGTGGAACCGGACACCGCCGAGCGTCTGATCATCGCCGGCTTCTTCGAGAACATCGCCGATCAAGTGCCCATCGCCGGCACCCGTTCAATGATCGGTCGGGCCCTGGCCGACCGGACAGGAGTGCACGGTGCCTGAGGTAGCCCCCATCACCACGGAGGGCCGGAAGGCCGTTCGACTCTGTGGCCGCGACGAGCTGGCCCCGGGCCAGGCGAAGCGCTTCGACGTGGCCGGCTTGCGGGTGGCGCTGGTCCGTATCGAGGACGACTTCTACGCCATCGGCGACCGGTGCAGTCATGAGGACTTCTCGTTGGC
>JADGOF010000193.1 GCA_017883105.1 Acidimicrobiales bacterium | reverse complement strand
TCTCAGCACGTCGGCATGATCGATATGGCTGCCGCCCGCCACCATGGCATGCACCAAAGTGAGCACCTTGCGTCCGGGGAGCGCGCCACCAACCCGGCCGGTGAGGTCGACCATCTCATTGATCAGCACCGCAGTTGCAAGACGCTCGACATCGGCTGAGTCGGTGACGTCGACGACATGGGCACGAGCGATACCTCCTGCACCTTCGATCGCCTGGCACGACTGACGTGCGCGGTCTGCATCCACCTCAGCGATCTCCAGCAGGGCGCCGTGCTGGGCGAACAGGGACGAGATGGCTCTTCCGATTCCGTCGCCTCCCCCCGTGACCACGGCCACCTTGCCGTCGAGAAGCCGTCCCCAGTCATCGATCGGGGCAACGTTGGCGGGTCGTTGTGAACTCATGGGCGCATGCTCCTCGCTGTGGTACAAGACCCGTTCATACTGCTTCGCGGAGTCCTGTGCGCGATCTGCCCGGTCCGGTGCGGTGGTCGCCCCGACGGCATCGGCCCCCGTGCCGGGGGGACTGACGCGAGGCCGACCCCCGCCGCTCCTCGGAGGTGGTGACCGCGAACTTCAGCGCGTCCGGCGCACGACCGGAAGGTTCGCACCGGCGCGGGCCGCGCACACGGCGCCAGCCGACTTCGTCACGGCGGAGCGATCCAGCTGTCGATGGTCTGCATCATGGGGTCTGCCGGACCCACGTCGTAGCTGCACGTGCCCGAAGGGGAGGGCACCCAGTCCCACGCCAGGAGCCCACTGCTGCCGGACTTGAATTGCGCCAGTTCCTTCGACCGGAATGCCACGTCCCTGGCGGAGAGGCTCAGACATCCGCTGGCATCGCCGGCCACCATGCCGACTTCGCCACCGATGATCGGCTTCCCGAGCGCCTTGGCCTGTTCGAGTCGGACAGCGATCCCGTTCCACTTGTCGCCGCCCAAGGCGGATTCACCGTAGTAGTCGTGGTAGGAGAGCACGTCGACGCCCGGACTGGCCGACACGTACCCAAAGTCCGCGCCCTGAGCGCCACACTGGCCCCCTCCGAGCAGTCCGCTCTCCACCAGGTGCCGGGGATCGAGGCCATGGATCTCACCCCCGATGGCGTCATAGAAGGAACGAAGCGCTCGAGCAGCGATCCGCTCGTTCGCGCACGAGACCTGGACACTGCAGCCACCGGCTCCATCGAGGGTCGGGCAGGCGGACGGCTCGGGTTCGTTGATGGGCTCCCACATCCCCAAAGCCGGCGAGTTGCGATAGCGGGCCACGATGGCTTGCACGTACTGCCAGTACGACAGGGGGGTGATCGCTCGGCCATTGGAGGGCGACATCCCATCGAAGGTCTGTCGGAATCCTCCCTCGAACCACGACGGGTCCTGCCACTGCCCGTTGTCGCACGTTCCACCTTGCGTTGCGAGTGTGACCACCAGCAACTGGTGAGAAGCGGCGGCGGCGGCGAAGACCCGATCAATGGGACCCCAATCGACCTGTCCGGTGTGAACGTTGATCGCTGCGGAGCCCTCCAGGGCACCGATGCGGACCAGCGAGTGGGGTGGAAGAGCACCGAAGAACGAAGTGAGTTGCGAGTCCGACAGCATCGGGCCGCATCCGACGTTCACACCCCACTGGGTGATCAGTTCGTATGCGTTCACGCCGATGAACCGGTAGGTGGATCCGTTCAGGACGAGGCGGGTTCCCGAGGCTCGAATCGTCGGATCGGCCGGCGTTGGCGACCCGGCCGACGACGGACGGCCCGGACCGCCGTGCCTCGCCGCGGCCGCCACCGACGTGGCGACCCCCGACGCTGCAACCCCGAGGACGACCGACATCGCGATGAGGGCTGATCGGACGCTCAGTGAACGTCCGTAGCCGAACCGTGCGTTCACGCTGCGTCCTCCGTGCCGGGGGCCACAGCCATTGCTGGATGTCGAACGGCGTCGCCGCCCGACCGGAGGCTTCGCGTCCATACGACAATTGTCGGCGTCCCACCCCCCGACCTTGAACCCTCCTGATGTGACGGTCACACCGGATCCGATATTGGGGAGACGGGACCAGCGACCAGGCCCCACTCCCCTTGGATCCACACGCGTTCCACTGCGTGCCGGAGCACGCCTCCGGAGTCCACTAGACAAGTCCTCGATGCCAGACTGACGGAGTGTCCCTCCGGAGTGCAGTCCGATCCGCGGCGTTCCGCTCTGGCCGGCGGGGGGTCCTCCTCGCCGGCATGGTCGTCCTCCTCACCGGCTGCGTCAACCTGACCCCTGGTGCCACGCCCACGAGCGAGACCGCTCCGAACCCGGCGGTCCATCTGGGCCCGGCCCCGCCGACCACCACGTCGCCCCCGTTGCCGGTGACCCCGTTGCAGTGGACGCCCTGCGGTGCCTTGCAGTGCGGCTCGGTGATCGCGCCGCTCGACTACGACCATCCCCAGGGTCCCACCGTGCTGATCGCGGTGGCCCGGCACCCTGCCGCGGTGCCCTCGGAGCGAATCGGGTCCCTGGTGATCAATCCGGGTGGACCGGGGGGGTCGGGTATCGACGACCTGCCCAACGAGTTATCGGTGCTCACCGCCGATGTGGTCGACCGCTTCGACGTCGTCTCGTTCGACCCACGCGGGGTGGAGCGCAGCAGCCCGGTGACTTGCTCCGGCGGGAGCAGCTCAGGAGCTTCCGGGCAGCGGATCGATCCGGTCCCCACGACTCCGGGCGCCCAGTTGGCGCTTCTCCGCAACGACCAGGACTTCGCCGCCGAGTGCGAGCGCGGCAGCGGCAGCATCTTGGCCCACGTGGGCACCGCGGACACGGCTCGGGACCTCGACCGGATCCGAGCGGCAGTGGGCGACGCCCAGCTGACCTTCATCGGTCACTCCTACGGCACCCTGCTCGGGGCCACCTATGCCCAGCTCTTCCCGACCAAGGTGCGTGCCATGGTGCTCGACGGGGCCATCGACCCCGCGCTGGGCACGGTCCGGTACGCGACTGACCAGGCAAAGAGCTTCGAGTCCGAGTTGTCCTCGTTCTTCGCCTGGTGCGCTGCCGATACTGCCTGCCCGTGGCGAGCGGCGGGCGACCCGACGAACGCCGTGCTCGACCTCATCCAACGGACTCGAGCCCACCCGTTGTGGTTGTCCGGCGGCGGTACCGCCGGGCCGGGTGAGCTGTACGACGCCCTGCTGGGCGGCCTCGAATCCCAGTCGTCATGGCCTTCGCTGGCCGGAGCGCTGGCCGAGGCCGAAGGCGGCGACGGCTCGGCAGCGACCAGCATGGCCAACCGCTACGAGAGCGGGGGCTCGACCAACGGGGCCGACGCCGAGCAGGCCATCGACTGCCTCGACCACCCGGTGGATCGGAACGTGTCGAGCTACCCGGCTCTGGCAGACAGCGTCGGGCAGTCCGCTCCGGTGTACGGCCCACTGCTCGCCTGGGGGCTGCTCGGTTGTGCCACCTGGCCGGCACTCCCGACCCGGATCCCGGCACCGGTGTCGGACCCGGGCGCGCCGCCGATCATGGTGGTCGGGACGACCGGCGACCCGGTCACCCCCTACGCCTGGGCTGTCGACCTGGCCAGGGAGCTGACCGGGGGAGTGCTCCTCACCTGGCGGGGCCAGAGTCACGTGGCCTACCTCTACAGCCCTTGTGTCCGTTCCGACGTGCAGGCGTACTTGGTGGCAGGCACGCTGCCGGCACCGGGGACCACCTGCGCCGACTGACTCCGCAATCGGAGCCGACCGGTCGCCACGGGGCACGGTGGTCGAGCAGCCTTGACGCGGGTTCCGTGCGGGGGGTGTCCGCCGTTCGCCCGCTCGAGGCTCCCGCCGTTGCGCCGCCGCCCGGCCCACGCCGCCGAATGGCCGAATATGTGGAGAATGTGTCATTGACGCTATCCCTGTGACGGTGCACGCTGGCGTGGATGAGTGAGCGCCAGGTGGTCATCGTCGTGTTCCCCGGGGTGCAACCACTCGATGCGATCGGTCCCGCCGAGGTGTTCGCCGGGGCCAACCGGGTCGCGGCGCTGCTCGATCGACCCGGCGGGTACCAGGTCGTGCTCGCCGCCTCCGATGGGCAGCCGGTCCCGACCGAGAGTGGCGTCGGACTCTGCACGGAGCGCCTGCCGGATGCCAGCGATCGGATCGACACCCTGGTGCTTGCCGGTGGTGATGGAGTGCAGACCGCACGCAGCGATGTGGCGCTCATGTCGTGGATCGCACGTGCAGCACCCCGGAGCCGTCGAGTCGTGACGGTCTGCACCGGAGCGTTCTTGGCTGCAGAGGCCGGCCTGCTCGGTGGCCGTCGAGTGACCACCCACTGGGCGCGGGCGGCCCAGCTGGCCACTGAGTTCCCGACTCTCGATGTCGACCCCGATCCGATCTACATCCGAGATGGCAAGTTCTGGACGAGCGCCGGCGTCACCGCCGGCATCGACCTGGCCCTCGCCCTCGTGCAGGATGACCTGGGCACCGATGTTGCCCAGACCGTCGCCCGCTGGCTGGTGATGTTCCTGCACCGGCCGGGAGGGCAGACCCAGTTTGCCTCACCCGTCTGGGTACCCCGTGCCGAGCACTCGACCGTCCGTGCCGTTCAGGCCATGGTGGAGGCGGAACCAGGGGCGACCATCGCCTGACGACCCTGGCCGCCGCGGCCGCCATGAGCGTGCGCCATTTCACGCGGCTCTTCACAGCGGAGGTCGGCGAGACGCCCGCCCGCTTCGTCGAGCAGGTGCGCCTCGAGGAAGCGCGGCGCCAACTGGAGACGACCAACGACACCTTCGGTGTCATCGCCTCCCGCTGTGGTTTCGGTACCGCCGAGACACTGCGCCGGGCGTTCCACCGGCGGCTCAACGTCGCACCCGATGCCTACCGAAGGCGCTTCCGCGTCGTCGCTGACGAAAGGACCCCTGCGTGATGGACAGGCTGCAGGTCGCCATCCCCCTCTTCGCCGAGTTCACGGCCCTCGACGGCATCGGCCCCTACGAGGTGCTGCAACGCATTCCCACCATCGACGTCACCTTCGTCGGCCATCGGAGAGGAGAGGTCCGTAGTGAGAACGGCATGCTCGGCATCACCGCAGATGCCACGTTCGAAGAGTGCCCTGAGCCTGACGTCATCGTCTTCCCCGGTGGGGTGGGCACCCGACTGTTGGAACACGACGGGGAGGTGCTCGAGTGGGTGCGCCATGCTCACGCGACCACGCGGCTTACAACGTCGGTCTGCACCGGATCACTGGTGCTGGGGGCCGCCGGTCTGTTGGA
>JADGOF010000009.1 GCA_017883105.1 Acidimicrobiales bacterium | reverse complement strand
CAGTGATCCGCACGTTCGCCCTGGTCACGAGGCCGAATCGTCGCCTTGATGCGTCGCCGGTATCCATGCGGGCCCGCCTATCCGCTGAAGCTCTTAGTCGAGGGTTGATGGGGGAAGGCACCTCCCCTGGCCCCATACCCCAACAGATCCGAGGCGCGCCCCCAGGCGACCCATGGGACTGCACCGGGGAGATCAGCAACTGCGTACCCGGGATCACCAACGATCTCAGGGGTTCTCGAACGCTCTGTTCGAGCGTCCGCACAACAGGGGTGTACTGCCCCCCCGATCTGCAACCCTGCATCGGATACCCGAATCACAGCATGAATCGATAATCGGGCTTGGGGTTCTCCATCTAACCGGAGTAGGCACCACATGTGCGGGCGGTGAAGCCCGATGAGTGATTCCCAGGAAGATCGGATCGTTGACCTAGAACGAGAGAATGCCCTGTTGCGGGAGGAACTGAGAGAGTATTGGCTCTCGTACCACGTGGAGCATTGTTGGGCAGAGTGGCCCCACCGTAGCGACGATCCCCTCGGCTGTGGTTACCCTCCCCCGGAGATATTGGGCGTCTCCCAGTGAGGTTTCCGGCTCTCGGTCTCTGCGATCGGCAGTATCCGCTGGACTTCGGTCGTCACTTGCGGGATGTTCAATTCGTTACCCCAGAAAATGACGTTACCGGTCGAAGGGTCGATCCAGCGGAGGACGCTGGTGTTGTGGAAACCGCCTCCTCCGATACTGTTCCGGGGTCCGACGATCAGTCCGACTCGGTTGTGGTTGGGGTCTTTGGCCCACCAATCCTCGATCCGCTCGTCCAGGTGCTCAAAGTCATTCCGGATCTTGATGGTCCGCAGTGGAGAGGCGTCTGTGACTTTCAGGCTGTTCCGAAGGTCTTGTCTTTCGATGTACCGGCGCTTTCGTTCTTCCTCCGACCGACCCGTGCCCCACAGGGCCTTGGAGACGTTCCCGGCCCCGATGACAAAGTTCTGCACCCCGTACCACAGACGGGTGCCGTCTCCTCGCCCGACGTTCGGGCGGTTGCCGGTCTCGGGAGGACCACCCAAACCCGTCTGAATGTCTGCGAGACCGAGCACGACCGCCCTACACGAGTAGGCAACCTGCTCCTGAAAGGCCCGCAGCAACATCAGGTCCATCGGTGCCAAGATGCCCTAGCCTTGGAGGTAGATGCCGACGGCGGCGATCGGACTCACGGTCAGACACCCTACGAGACCAGCCCTGGCGGTGCCCGGTGAACTCCATCGAACCCCGGCCACAAGATGTGGTGCCTACTCCGGTTAGATGGAGAACCCCAATCGGGCTTTGGCTTAAATTCGTGTTGCCCCGCACTGTTTCACGTGAAACATGAGGATCGGGAAGCAACCTCTACAAGGGGAAGAATGCGTGAACCTGGTCAGAAGAGCGGGCGTTTCGCCGGGATGCCCACGCGGCGCGGATACCGTTCGGGGGCGACCTCCGACTTGTGCAGCACCTTATATCCGAAGCGATCGTCGAATCGGCGGTGCTCGCCACAAGTCATCCCCAGCTGGGAAACGCCATCAACAGACCAGCGAATCTCATCCGTACTGTTGGGAGGTTCCGATACCACCATCAGCCCCCCGAGGGAGAGCAACGGGGAACCACACTCCGCCGTCACTGCTGGAGCGCCGAATGACCGCGCCGTGACCACCTCGAATTGCTCCCGGAAGCCCTCGTCTTGACCAATCTCCTCTGCCCTCCTCCGAACGACCTCCACAAGGGACGAGTCGCCCCAGGCCCTGGTTTCCTCCTCCAGAAACTCGGTGCGTCGTTCGTTCGCATCCAATAAGACCAGGCGAGCTCCCGGCCAGCAGGAGAGAAGCACGATCCCCGGAATCCCACCCCCCGATCCAAGGTCGACGACGGAGTGGGGGTGCCGCTCCAGTTCCGTCTCCACCGACCAGACGAACCCGAGCGCGTGATCGATCTGATCGGCCACCGGCATTCCGCCAAGAAACCCGAGCTTGGCCGATCGACGGAGTAGTGGGGGAACCCGGCTGTCGATCCGCTTTCGATACCGCTGCAAGCATTGATGAGAACTCTCAGGTGGGTTCACAGGCGCCTCTCGGTGAGATCGGACCATCATCGGTCAGATCGCAAGTCTGCTTCATGCTGTTCAAAAGAACAGCGGCACCGGAAGAGACCCGGTGCCGCTGAACGATCAACAATGGAACAACTGTGGCCGCTAGCCGACGGGCTGGATCACCACGTACCTCGAAGGCTCCAACCCATCGGAGCGAGTCTCGACCCCGTCGATCTCGTTCACCGTGTCGTGGATCACCTTGCGGTCGGCGGGGGACATCGGCTCGAGGGCTCTCTCCTCACCTGAGGTCTTGACTTCGTGGACGATGCCCTCGGTGAATCGCCGTAGCGCGGCGTTCCTCTTCTCGCGGTATCCGCCGACATCGACCAGAATCCGATCGGTCCGATTCTCCGACTGCCGTTGTACGAAGGTACGGGTCAGGTCCTGAACGGCAGCCAGTGTTGCCCCCCTGGGTCCAACCAGCAGTCCCAGGTCGTCGCCCGTTGCCGCCACCTGCACGGTGTCTTCGTCGATCTCCACGAAACCGACATCGGCATCCAGCCCGAACTCACGGACGAGACCGGAAAGGAAGGCCTGGGCAGCTTCCCCTTGTTGCTCAAGTGTCAGTGACTCTTCCATCGTGTCCTCACTCTCTCCGGACTTGCGGCCGGATCCTTGCTTCCCCTGTTGGTTCAACTGTCCGTCGCCACCGGACCCACTGCCGCTGCGGGACCCTCGCCGGCGCCGATTCGACCGTCCCGTCGGAGACGGCGCTGCACCGTTCTCATCTGCGGCCGGGCCGTTGCCTTCGAGAACTGCACTCGCCGCCGTCTCACCAGCGTCGTCCTTACCGTTCGAATTGCCTCCGGCCGCGGCGTTCTGATCGGAGCGCTGCGCTCCGATCCCATTCCGCTCGTTCCGGCCCGGACCACTCTTCCCACGAGAACCTCCCGAACGGGAGCGATCTCCGCCTTCCCGCTTACGGTCGGGTCGCTGCCGACGAGGTCGTTTGGGTGGGGGAGCGACCGGCCTCACCCGCGCCTGCACCCGAGCTTCCCCACGCAAACGACCGAACAGGCCTGGTTTCGGCTCACTTATCACAATGAACTCGGCATCGTCCTCGGCCACCCCAAGGAGGTCGAGGACTGTCTCTTTTGCCTCGACGAACGACTTCCCGCTGGCTTCCACCCACTCCACTTACTATCGGGCCTTTCTCTCTCGTTTTGCCTTCGACCGGGGATGCTCCTTGGACGGGACCGTGTCGTCCTCATCCGATTGAAGCGACCGGTTGCTCCCATTGTTCGATCGGCCGGCTGTCGACCCGGAGCTTTTGCCAGTGGTCGACCCAGTGGTCTTCTTGCCGTTCGACGCATTGGTCGCCTTGGTGGTCGCCTTGGTGGTCGCCTTGGCCGACACTACGGCGTCGCTGCCGGCGGCCCGGGCCTTCGTCGCACCGTTACCTCCGGACGCTTTGGGCTTGGGAAGTGCCTTTTCCGTGCGATCGGCGATCGGCCCCTTCGGGCCTCCGCCTCCTTTTCCCCTACCACCGACGTCCCCGACCTTGGGCGGTGCGGGGGGGCCGGCCACGATGCCCTTCCGGAAAAGGACCTCCTGTGTCCCGATACGGATCGCACTTGAGACGATGAAATAGACGTTCAGAATTGCCGCCACATTCAAATAAATAAGGCCGAATATCAGTGGCATGTATTTCTGAAGCATAGCTGCCTGGGGATTAGCCTGCGCAGCCTGAGGATTTCGGGCATTGAGTCGGCTCATTTGTAGATATTGGAGGCCCACCGAACCTAGGACCAGAAGCAGGAATGGAATCGCCATCCAGATCGAACTGTGGTGGGACAGGAGCTTCTCCGAGAAGTCAATACCGAATGAGATCAGTTGGCCATGGGCCTTGACGATGTCCTTGTACATGGCCGTATCGTGACCGATGTAGCGGGGAACAGCCTGCACAACAGCAGGATGGAGGACCTTCAGACCACCCACGGTCGTGGTGTGTGCCGGGATAGTGACCGTGTTGGTGATTCCGCGGATAACGCTGTAGAGAACAAAGAATGCAGGCATCTGCAACAACATGGGAAGACACCCAGAAGCCGGGTTGACATTGTGCTCTTTGTAGAGCTTCATCATTTCTTCGTTCATCAATGCACGGTTTTCGGCTCCTTTGTACTTCTGCTGCAACTTCTTCATCTCGGGACCAAGGGCCTGCATGGCCGCCATGTTTTTAGTGCTTTTGACCGTGAGCGGAGTCAGCAACGCCATGATCACGATGGTCAGCAGTGCCACGTCGATCGGATAGTTGGGAACCACCGAGTAGAAGAAGGCCAGAACGCCGCCGACCGCGTCGAGCAATGGCTGGAAGATCTTGCCGATGCTGTGGACCAAGGAACTCATGAGACTCTCCGATCAGGTACGGGATCGATCCCGTGTCCGCCCCAAGGGTTGCAACGGCACAAGCGCTTTGCGGCCAGGCCGGATCCCCGGACCACCCCGTGACGGTCGACGGCCACGATTGCGTACTCGGAACAAGTGGGCAAGAACCGGCAACCGGTGGGTCGGCCCGACCTCATCAGTTGATACCCATGGATCATTGAGATCAACCACCGGGCCACGGCAGTGCGGTGCTCCGCCTCCGGCGATCCATCAGGCCCGTGAGTGGGGGACGACTCGGTTTCGGCATCAGGTGTCGTGACGTCGGTGATCATCGATTCGCCCCGAGGGCACGGGGCCGCGGAGGACGAGTCCCGGCTGCCCGGTGATTCGTGGCCTTCTCCAATGCTTGGCTCATGGCCACCTTCAGTTCATCGAATCCCAGCAAGGGCCCGCCGGGCCCTGTACGCACTACGTAGGCACCAACCGGAAGGGATGGTGCCTGTTCGGCCACAATGGCCCGAAGCCTGCGCTTCAGCTGGTTCCTCACCACTGCGCCTCCCACCCGGCGGCTGATGGCATAGGCCACTTCAGGCCTGGACCAGGCAGGTTGCTCCAGAAAGCTCACCGTCAGAGGACCGGATCGGCCTTTGAACGGAGATCGACGTAACGCCTCAAAGGTGCGGCGCGATCGGATCCGGCCCACCCCACAGGGTTGCAGTGGCGTTGCCGGGTACACATCGATCACACCGACAGACGCTGGCGACCCTTCGCCCGCCGCGACCTGATGACCGCGCGTCCCGCTTTGGTCGACATCCGCTTGCGGAAACCGTGAGTTTTGGCGCGTTTGCGCACGTTCGGTTGGTATGTCCGTTTCATGCATCCACTTCCTTCCTCGCCCTGAACCGCGGACAGTGATGTCCTGATCGGCAGGGGGCCCGGTCACAGCGAACAGGGCATTCCGCCACATGCTACGCCCAAATCACCCTGCCGCTCTAGTCGAGCACCGGGAAGCACGCCGGTTGGGCACGGTGTACCGTTCCGATCACAGCAAGCCGCACAACCGGGCCCCTGCGGGTCCGGACCTTGTCGTGGCTTGTACCAACGAACGACGCAGAGTTTCCCAGACGCAGCAGCACCCTACTGTGGCTCGCCGGAGGGTGTGCCTCGAAATCGGTCCTCATCCACAGTTGTGGAAATCTTTGTGGGCCGGCGGAACTGTCCAAGGGCGGAGGCCCACGTGAACGACACTAAAGACTTGTGGATATCGTGCTCGGAAGCCCTGCGCGAACAGGTCTCTGATGCCATCTGGCAGGCCTATCTTTCCGGAATTACACCATTGTCCATCAAAGATGATGAAATCGTCTTGGGCGTACCCAACACCCTCATCAGAGATCGGGTGGAGTCCCGATTCCTCGGGCTCATCCAGGACACAGTGAACGGCACGCTCGGTCGTGACCTGCTCGTCCAACTCGAAGTGGTCGCCCCCATCTATGAGCCGGCCGAGGTGGACCTGTCCCGAGCCGAGCCTGACGACCCCGACTTCCCACCAGCATCTTCGCCGGCGGCATGGCAGGGCACCGGCTCCAAGTCCGGAGGTGGAGGCCGCTCCAGCCGACTGGACTCACCAGTGCTCGACCCCCGGTACACCTTCGAGACCTTCGTCATCGCCTCCTCCAACCGATTCGCCCATGCGGCGGCTCAATCGGTCGCCGAACTGCCGGCCCGGTCGTACAACCCGTTGTTCATCTACGGGGACGCCGGGCTGGGCAAGACCCATCTCCTGCACGCCATCGGCAACTATGTGCTCGAGAACTTCAGCGGACGCCACGTTCGCTATGTCACCACCGAGACCTATATGAACGAGTTCGTCGACGCCATCCGCACTAATACCACCACCGCATTCAAACGGCGCTACCGGGAGTGCGACGTGCTCCTGATCGATGACGTGCAGTTCATGGAGCGTAAGGAATCTCTGCAAGAGGAGTTCTTCCACACCTTCAATTCGCTCTATGGGGCGTCGAAGCAGATCGTGCTCACCTCCGACCGACCTCCTAAATCGATCGCCACTCTGGAAGACAGGCTGCGCAGCCGATTCCTCATGGGGTTGATCACCGAGGTCCAACCCCCCGAACTCGAGACCCGACTGGCCATTCTCCAAACCAAGGCCGAGCACGAGAACATGGCGGTACCCGACAGCGTCCTCGACTTCATCGCCACTCACGTGAAGGACAACATCCGTGAGCTCGAAGGAGCGTTGATCCGGGTGACCGCCTTCGCCAGCCTCAATCGACAGCCGTTGAGCAGGGAGTTGGCCGAACAGGTCCTGTCGGACATCGTCTCCGCCGACCAGCCACGACGGATCACCCCTCAGGTCATCCTCGAGGCCACTTCGGACACCTTCGGATTCTCGATCGAAGAGCTCTGCGGACCCAATCGGCGCCGGCCGCTGGTCACCGCCAGGCAGATAAGCATGTACGTGTTCCGCGAACTGACCGACTTCAGCTATCCGGCCATCGGGCGGGAGTTTGGAGGAAGGGACCACTCCACCGTTATTCATGCGGTCGAGAAGATCTCCGGCCTCATGAAGGAGCGTCATCAGATCTACAACCAGGTGACCGGCCTCATCGTTCGAATCAAGAGTGGGTCGTAGTGGTGATCCTTAAAGGGTGTATTTCCTCTCTTCCGACCCACCCGAACGGGTGGAGGGCTGCTTTGGTCTATCCCGAGGTTGTGCACCATCTGTGGATATCTCTGTCCAATCCTGGGGTAATTCTGTGAATTCAGGTGAACTTTTCCATAACCCGCCACCCAACAGACGGTTCTTTTCGCCGTCGATCGCGATTCAGGGGATGTACGGGGGATATCCAAATAGCCCTTGCGCTGGACTTTTAGGTCTTCATCCCCAATCCACAGGGCTTACTACCGTCACTATTCAAATTAAGAATGTAAAGCAAAAGCGAGAAGGGAACTCCTGGTGAAGTTTCGATGCGAGCGTGACTCGTTGGTGGAGGCACTCGCCACTGCCGCACGTGCCGTCAGTTCACGGACGTCAACCTCGATGGCCCTCGGAGGGGTTCGGATCGAATCGGTGGGTAATCACCTCACAGTGGTGGGAACCGACCTCGATCTCACCGTGCACGTCTCCACGGAAGCGATCGGCATCACAGACGGAGTGTGTGTGGCGCCCGCCAAACTGTTGGCAGACATCGTGCGGTCACTTGAGCCTGGGGCAGTGACCATTGAGTCCGAAGGGGACAAGATCGAGATCGGGGCGGCTCGTTCACGGTTCAGTCTCCGCACCTTTCCGGTGGATGACTTCCCCTCCCTGCCCGAACCCCCCCAACCGGCCACGTTCCTGCCGGCAGGTGGCCTGGCGAGTGCCCTTCGCCAAGTGGTCCGCGCCGCCTCCAACGACGACGCCCGGCCGCTGTTGACCGGTGTGCTGATTGCGTCGGAGGGCAACGGCGTGCGCCTGGTGGCCACCGACTCATACCGATTGGCGCTGCGGGACATCGAAGGCAGTGACGCTTTCGTCGACAATGCACAGATTCTGGTTCCGGCACGGGCTTTGGCCGAACTACAGCGCTTGTCCGCCTTGGGCAGCGCGACAAAAGAGGCGCCGAGCGCACCAGGTGACGGCAAGAAGCCCGAAACCACGGACGTTCCTACTATCGGTCTGTCCATCGGCGACCACGACGTGACCTTCACTGCCGGAGACGTCAAGGTCAGCACCCGGCTGCTCGACGGCAGCTATCCCGACTACCGCCAATTGATCCCGAACGAGTATCCCAACCGCCTACATGTAGGCAAGGACTCGTTGCTCGATGCCCTGCGGCGGGTCCGGCTGCTGGTGCGGGACAACACCACACCGGTCCGGCTGTCCATGCGGCAAGGGGGGGTCGATCTCACCGTGGTGTCCCAGGAGGTGGGTGACGCCAGTGAGACGGTCGACGCTGATTTCGACGGCGAGGAGTTGACCATCGCCTTCAACCCGACCTACCTCATCGACGGCGTGGAGGCAGTGTCCGGTGACGAGGTGGTTCTGGAGACCGTGGATGCCACCAAGCCGGCCACTGTCCGCGCCGCGGAGCAGACGGACTTTCGCTATCTGTTGATGCCCGTGCGGGTTTCGTAGCGTCTCGTCGACGGCCACACCACTTCGTGCATCTCGTCTCACTGGTTATCTCCGATTTTCGGAACATCTCCGGAGCCACCATCGAGCCGGATCCCCAGGGAACCACCGTGATCACCGGGCTCAACGGGGCAGGGAAAACCAGCCTGTTGGAGGCCATCGCCTACCTTTCGACCCTCCAGTCGTTTCGGGGCTCACCGCGGGAAGCGATGGTCCGGAGGGGTGCAGACCAGTCGATTCTGAGGGCAGAGACCTTGGTGGGGGACCGGGCAGTGACCATCGAAGCCGAACTCTCCGCAACCGGTCGGAGCCGGACCATGGTCAACCGGCAGAACGTAGGTCGGCGCGGAGATCTCCACGAAGCCCTGCGCACCACCGTCTTCTCGCCCGAGGACATCGGGGTGGTCCGTTCCGGTCCGGCTGACCGTCGCCGGTTTCTGGATGAAACACTGGCCGTGGTCGATCCCAAAGCCGCCCGGTCATCCGATGACGTGGAGAAGATCCTCCGGCAACGCTCAGCGCTACTGCGCAACACCGGACGGCGCCTCACCGCAGAAATAGCCACCACTCTGGATGTCTGGGACGAGCGCCTGGATCTGGCCGGCACGTTGCTGGTGGCGGCCCGGGAGGCCCTGGTCGAGCAACTGGTGCCTCTGACAGAAGTCCACTACTCGCGCCTGGCCGGAGAGGCGACACCGGTGGGAATCGAGTACCGGCGCTCCTGGGACGGTCAGCTGGCCACCGCCCTGGCCGCCTCGCGTGCCAAAGACGTGGCCAGGGGGATCTCGCTGGTCGGTCCCCATCGCGACGAGCTCGAGCTGTCCCTGCACGGGCTCCCGAGTCGGACCCACGCTTCCCAAGGCGAGCAACGTTCCCTGGCCCTGGCCCTGCGGTTGGCGGCCCACCAACTGGCCACGGATCGCCACGGATCACCCCCGGTCCTCCTCCTCGACGATGTCTTCTCTGAACTGGACCCGTCCCGGTCCCGTGCCCTCTTGGCCGGCCTCCCGCCGGGTCAGGCGTTGCTGACGACGGCGCTACCCGCACCTCCGGAGGTCGAGGCGGCCAAGATCTATGCCATCGAGGCCGGAGGAAGAGTGGCCGCGACCTCTGCCGGTGATGAGTCACGATGAGTCACGACCCGAACGGTCACGATCGCGGACCCCGGCCGCTGGAGTCGTCATTGGACGCGGTGTCCCGGAGCTTGGGCATGAGCGATTCCATGGGCCTCGGTCGCCTCTTTGCCCGGTGGAACGAGATCGTGGGGCCTGCCATGGCCCCCCACGTGCAGCCGATCCGGGTCGACAGAGACGCCCTGGTGGTGAGCGTCGACCATCCAGCGTGGGCCACCCAGGTCCGCCACCTCGGGGACGATCTGCTGGACCGGGTGAGCGAGGAGGCCGGGGTGCCCAGACCACTGCGCCTGGAAGTTCGAATTCGCAGATAATTTCGACTTCTTCGGGCCCGGGTATCAGTCCGGGGTGGCACACCGGGGGGCTACACTGGAGCATTGGAATCGGGGACCGCCGCAGTCGTTGACCTGCGCTACGCGCACCGGTGACGAGTTCGGTGCGCTGATTCCCATTCGGCTACTCGATGGTGAAAGGGCGCGCCTGTGGCGCTGAAAGAGGAGAACGAGCAAAACGTGGCAACAGCTACGTACAACGCGGACGACATCACCGTTCTGGAAGGTTTGGACCCGGTCAGGAAACGACCTGGGATGTACATCGGATCCACCGGTCCGACCGGTCTCCACCACCTGGTCTGGGAGGTGGTGGACAACGCGGTGGACGAAGCCATGGCTGGTCACTGCACGCAGATCGACGTCACGTTGCTGAACGACGGCGGTGTCCGGGTTGCCGACGACGGCCGTGGCATCCCGACCGGACCGATGCCGAAATACAAAGGGCGCTCCGCCGCCGAAGTGGTGCTTACCATGCTCCACGCCGGAGGAAAGTTCGGCGAGGGCGGCGGCTACAAGGTCTCCGGCGGCCTGCACGGGGTCGGGATCTCCGTGGTCAATGCGCTGTCGAGCCGGCTCCACCTCGAGATCGACCGCGACGGTGATCATCACGAGCTCGAATTCCTTAACGGAGGTAACCCAACCGGCAAACTCGAGGTCACCGGACCGGCGCCGAAGGGGAGAACCGGCACGACGGTGTCCTTCTGGCCGGACCCGACCATCTTCGAGGAGATCGACTTCCGGGCGCAGACGGTGGTGGAGCGGCTTCAGGTGATGGCCTTTCTCAACAAAGGCCTCGAGATCCATTTCATCGACGAACGACCGGATGCAAAACCGCCACAGACGTTCAAGTACAAAGACGGCATCGTTGACTACGTCCGCCACCTCAACGCGTCGAAGGAAGCCCTCTTCCGCAAGGTCTGTTCGTTCGAGCAGAAGGAAGAGACCATGGAGGTAGAGATCGCCCTCCAGTGGAACACCGGCTTCTACGAGAGCATCCACTCCTTTGCCAACGGGATCTCCACCATCGACGGCGGCATGCACGAAGAGGGCTTCAAGAAGTCTCTTACCAACGTGGCCAACAAGTACGCCCGGGCCAAGGGCACGCTCAAGGAGAAGGACGACAACCTGCTCGGTGAGGACATCCGCGAGGGTCTGACCGCCATCATCTCGGTCCGCCTGCAGGACCCCCAGTTCGAAGGTCAGACCAAGGCCAAGCTCGGAAACGTCCCGGTGCGGTCGCTGGTCGAACGGGCCACCAACGAGAAGCTGGCCGAATGGTTCGAGGAGAATCCCCGCGAAGGGGGCCAGATGATCCAGAAGGGGATGCTGGCCGCCCGGGCCCGGGTAGCCGCCCGCTCCGCCCGCGACCTCACCCGCCGCAAGTCGGCGTTGGACGGCGCCGGATTACCGGGCAAGCTGGTCGACTGCTCGTCCCGCGATCCCCGCGAGAGCGAGCTGTTTATCGTCGAGGGGAACTCGGCCGGCGGTTCGGCCAAGGACGCCCGGAACCCCCGCTCACAGGCCATCTTGCCGATTCGAGGCAAGATCCTCAATGTCGAGCGCGCCCGCATCGACAAGATGCTGAAGAACACCGAGATCCAGGCGCTCATCGCGGCGATCGGAGCCGGACTGGCCGAGGATTTCGACGTCACGAAGATCCGCTACCACAAGATCATCATTCTGGCTGATGCTGATGTCGACGGTTCCCACATCAGGACCTTGCTGCTCACCTTCTTCTTCCGGCAGATGAAGCCGTTGGTCGAGGGCGGCTTCGTCTACGTGGCCCAACCACCCTTGTACTCGACGCTGGTGGGCAAAGAGAAGATCTACCTCAAGGACGACCAGGCCAGATCGGTATTTCTGGCCGAGCATCCCAATCACAAAGCGGACTTTCAACGGCTGAAGGGTCTCGGGGAGATGGACTTCGGTGAGTTGCGGGACACCACCATGGACCCGGGACGCCGGTCGCTCCTCCAGATCGCCGTCGAACAGGCGGCCGTGGCCGATGAGGTCTGCTCGGTACTGATGGGTGAGGACGTGGAGCTCCGGCGTCACTTCATTCAGACCAATGCCAAAGACGTTCGCTTTCTCGACATCTGAGCAGGCAATCGAACCTGACACCTCGGGCGGGGGACAGGTTCCGATGAGATCAGGAAGAACAATGAGGACACCGCATGCCAGGACGTGACAACGACACCCGTGGCGGTTCGGACACCGACGAGGACGTTTCGGGATTCATCGAACCCATTGAGATCCAAGAGGAGATGGAGCGCTCCTTCCTCGAGTACTCGATGTCGGTCATCGTCTCGCGAGCCCTACCCGATGTGCGTGACGGCTTGAAGCCCGTTCACCGGAGGATCCTCTATTCGATGTACGACCAGCGCCTGCTTCCCGACCGCCCGCACACCAAGTGCGCCAAAGTGGTCGGCGACGTGATGGGGTCCTACCACCCCCACGGAGACTCGTCGATCTACGAAGCCCTGGCCCGCATGGTCCAGGAGTTCTCGATGCGACACCCGTTGGTCGACGGGCACGGGAACTTCGGGGGGACCGGCCCGGACGAGGGCCCGGCAGCCATGCGGTACACGGAGTGCCGGTTGGGATCCCTTGCACTCGAGTTGATGAGCGGCATCGACCAGGAGACGGTCGACTTCGTCCCCAACTATGACGCCACCTCCGAGGAGCCGACGGTCCTGCCGTCCCGCTTCCCCAACATTCTGGTGAACGGCTCGCAGGGCATCGCGGTGGGGATGGCCACCAGCATCCCTCCCCACAACCTCGGCGAAGTGATCGACGCCACCACCCACCTGCTCGAACATCCGGACGCCACCTCAGACGAACTGATGGCGTTCGTCAAAGGTCCCGACTTTCCCACCGGGGGCCTGATCCTCGGTCGCCAGGGCATCCTCGACGCCCTGCGCACCGGCAGGGGGTCCATCAAGATGCGCGCCGTCGCAGAGATCGAGGAGGGTCGGGACGGCGCCACCCGCATCGTGGTGTCGGAGATGCCCTACCAGACCTCGGTGGCCACGGTCGAGAAGAAGATCTCGGAACTGGTTCGCACCGGCGACATCGACGGCATCGCCGAGGCCCAGGACGATTCGTCAGGCGGCAAGACCCGCTTGATCATCCGGCTCAAACGCGACGCCAATGCCAACGTGGTGCTGAACAACCTGTTCAAGCAGACACCGCTGCAGACCTCGTTCCCCGTGAACACCGTTGCCCTGGTCGACGGGGTGCCCCGCACGTTGAACCTGGCCCAGACACTGACCTACTACGTGGCCCACCAGGTCGAGGTGGTCACCCGGCGGTCGCAGTTCCTGCTGGACAAGGCCCGCGCCCGCGCCCACGTAGTCGAAGGGCTGCTCAAGGCCATCGACATGCTGGACGCGGTGATCGCGGCCATCCGGGCATCGGACGACCGCCCGGCCGCCCTCGCGGCGCTGCAGGCCGAGCCCTTCGAGTTCTCCGAGGAGCAGGCCAGCCACATTCTCGAGATGACGCTGGCCCGTCTCACCCGGCTGGGTCGCACCAATCTCGAAGAGGAACTGGCCAAGTTGCTCGAGGAGATCATCGATCTGGAGTCGATCCTCAACGACCCGGCCAAGCTGCGTGGCGTGATCGCATCGGAGATGGCCGTGATCCGCGAGAAGTTCGCCAACGACCGCCGGACCGTGATCACCCACGACCCGGGGGACATGAATGTGGAGGACCTAGTGGACGACGAAGAGTTGGTCGTCACCATGAGCCGTGCCGGCTACGTCAAAGCAGTCTCCGCTGATGCATTCCGCACCCAAGGTCGCGGTGGTCGGGGAGTCCAGGGGGCGAAGCTCAAAGAAGAGGACCTCATCGATGATGTCGTCCACACCTCCTCACACGCCCACCTCCTCCTGTTCTCCAACCGCGGGCGGGTGTTCCGTCTCCGGGCTCTCGAAATCCCAATGAAGGAGCGGACGGCTCGTGGCACAGCCATCGTGAACCTCCTTCCTCTGGCCCCGAACGAGGGTATCCAGGCGATCATCGGCACCCGCGACTTCTCTGCCGACAACTACCTGGTGTTCAGCACCAAGTTGGGGCAGATCAAGAAGACGTCATTCAGCGAATACGACAAGTCGCGGCGCGAAGGGTTCATCGCCATCAACCTGCGCGAAGGCGACGAACTGGTTCGGGTGGTGGAGACCCATGGCAGCGACGACGTGTTCCTGGTGACCCAGACCGGGATGACCATCCGGTTCTCCGAGCAGGACGTCCGTTCCATGGGCCGGGACGCGGCCGGAGTTCGCGGTGTACGGCTCAAAGCCGGTGATCAGGTGGTGTCGTGCGATATCGCCCGCGACGAGGCGGACATCCTGCTCATCACCGACGCCGGCTACGGGAAGCGGACCAAGGTGGAGCGGTTCAACCGGCAGGCCCGCGGCGGCCAGGGTGTCCGGGGGATCCGACTCACCGCCAAGCGCGGCCGGGTGGTCGCGGCGTTCATGGCCGGTTTGGAGGACGAGATCTTGTTGATCTCGACCACCGGGGTGGTCATCCGTACGGCGGTTCGGGAGATCGCGTCGCAGGGTAGAGATGCGACCGGGGTCCGGGTGATGAACCTCGACGAGGGCGATGCGGTGGCTGCCGTTGCCCCGGTGGCCGGTGAGGTCTCTGGCGAGGGATGAAGCAGGGCACCAGGGACCCGGTCGCATCGGTAGGGATCGCACCCAATCTGACCGGCCGAACCTTGGTGTACCGTCGTGCACCGCTTTGCGGGGCTATAGCTCAGTTGGTTAGAGCGCAGCACTGATAATGCTGAGGTCGCAAGTTCGATTCTTGCTAGCCCCACCAGTTCAGAGGCACTTTCTCTAGTCAAGGAAAGTTCCAATGTCCTACAGAAGTCCTAAAAGGGTCCCAGGGTCGCTATTGTGGGGACATGGCGAGGACCAGCAGTGCGAATCGACCCGGAACGATGCGGGAGCGGACGCCCGGTCACTGGCAGCTGCGCGCCTTTGCCGGCCCCGACCCCGTGACCGGCAAACCGCGCCAGGTGGCCCGCACGTTCACTGGTAGCGAGCGAGCTGCATCAAAGGCACTCAGTGCCCTCGTGACCGAGGTGGGCGCCGGGAAGTTCAATCGAACGTCAGCCACGGTGGGGCAATTGCTTGACAAGTGGCTCGAATTCGCCGCACAGAGGCAGCGTCCACGGACCGTGTACGAAAACCGCTCGAAGATCAACAGCCGAATTCGCCCCGTGCTCGGCGGCGTGAGACTCGACAAGCTTGAGGCCGACACCCTCGACGGGGCATACCGAATGTGGCTCGAACAAGGACTGTCGCCGTCAACCGTGCACCAGTACCACGCCATCCTGTCCGCGGCGTGCCGGCAGGCCGTGAAGTGGGGATGGATCGACAAGGCTCCAACAGACCGGTCCACGCCACCTCAGCCCGTCCGTAAGGAGATGCTCGTACCGTCTCCGAAGCAGTTGTCCGCGTTGGTGAAGGCAGCCGACGCCGAGGATCCGGTCCTGGGTACCGCCGTGGCCCTCGCCGCCTTGACCGGGGCCCGGAGGGGCGAACTGGTCGCGCTCCGGTGGTCCGATTTCGATCTCGTGATCGGCCGGGTTTCCATCGCCCGATCGCTCACCGTGGCGCGAGGTGAGCAGCACACGGGGCCGACGAAGACTCACGCCAGCCGTGATCTTGCCCTCGATCCGATCGGCGTCGAAGTGCTGAGGCGACGACGGGCTTACATGGTCCAGCTCTCGGAGCGTGCCGGTTCGCAGCTCGTGGAAGACCCTTACGTGTTGTCGTACAACGCCAACGGCGGTTTGCCGGTCAACCCAGACACATTGACCCACGGATTTGGGAGAGTGTGCCAGGTGATGGAGCAGCCAGCTTTGGACAAGCTACGCCTGACGAAGCCGAAAGCCACCCGGGCCGATTTGTCTGCTGGGGAGCGCTGGGCCTTCCGATTCCACGACTTGCGGCACTTCTCAGTCACAACGCTCATCGCCGCTGGGGTGGATATTCGCACGGTTGCCGAGAGGCACGGACACGCCAAGGCGACGATGACGCTTGATCGGTACGCCCACGCCTTACCGGAGCGAGATCGAGAGGCCGCCGGCTTGCTGGGAGCAGCTCTGACTCTCGGCTGATATGGAAGCGCCCTCGTCTCACCCCTACGGTGGCCGGTGGCGATGTGGCTGAGGTGGGACTCGTGCGCTCTCCAGGTCAGTCGTCCGGGTCATCTCCGAGCGAGTCCCAATAATCGTTGTCTTCGAGGAAGTCGATGATCTCGATGTGGTCAGCAACCCGAATCGCGAAGAAGCCCAACACGGGGAAGAACGTACTCACGGTCATGTAGTAGCGGACCGGAGAACCTTCAGTTTCCGTCAGCGCCTGTTCGAAGTAACGGCTGAAGTACTCCCGTGCGGCAGCGAGCGGCCCACGTTCAAAGTGGGCCAAGGTGGGCTCACCTTCGATGGCACCCTCGACCGGCCAGCGGCTTTGAGCCTTAGCCATGAGGTCAGCGCCTACCTCGACTCGGTCCTGTCGGGACACGGCGAAGATGCCAGGTCTAGCGAGCGTCAGGCAGGCTGGCGGCCAACTCTCGCGCCCGGCGGCGAGCAGCACCGCTCATGGCCGCTCGCCGTGGGAGGTACGCGGTCGACAGGGGTATGTCCTCGCCCTCCTCGACCATGATCCAACCCAGCTCCTGGTGGGACATCTCGGACACCTGGCTTGCCGTCTTGCCCCAGAGTGCGGTGACGACTTGATCGACGGCGCCCAGCTCCTGCTGGCTGAGGGCGTCAGCTCGTGGTCCGCGCAGAGGCACGAGTCGATGGAGCGGCTTGCCGAAGTACTGGTCGACCTGGAGCCGGGCAGCCCCGTCTGCGATCAACCGCTCTCGAACCGGGATGAGCTGCCGGGGAGCTGGCCCTTGGGGGAGCTTCTGGTACGAGACACCGGTGATCGGCACGCCGTGAGCGCGGATATAGGAGCACTCGGCGAAGAAGAGAACCTTGTTGACCTTTGTTGCCCCGCCGGTCGGATCGTCCAGAAGCTGGCCCGCCGCGTACAGAATCAACTCACCGAGCTTGTCCTCGTCCGGCTTGTCCCACAGCTCCGTCATTGGGCTCCATCTTCGCACGGGCGCGAGGGGCGGATCATGACCGAACATACGTTCGATCCTAGGGTACCCGGCCTGAGTCCAGCAACTCGGCACTTTCCTGCACCGACTCCATCGGGAGGTTGGCGCCGGTGCCCGCTGCCCGAGGAGCGAGCTCCCCGGACATTCTGCCGGTGAGTGCCCATTGTGGATGGGGGAGTCCGTGGCTCGAGTAGTCGAGGTGCCAATGGCTTCACGGTGTGTCGACTTCACCGTGGAGGTACCTCTGAGAAATAGTCAAGACCTGTGGATGAAGATTTGACCGACTACGCGGCGACCTCCTCATCCTGCTCGTCAGATCGCTCGACCATCACCCCCTTCTCGAACTTCACACCGGCACGAACCAGGGCGACGAGGTGGGGTGCGTTGACCGCCCGCCACCGGGTCTGAGCCTGCTCGATCAACTTGTAGGCCATGGCCAGTCCTGCGGCCCGTGAACCCGGTCCCTTGGTCACCTTGGTGCGCAGCCGCACGGTGGCGAAGGTGGACTCGATGGGGTTGGTGGTCTTCAGATGGAGCCAGTGCTCAGCGGGGAAGGCGTAGTACGCCAGCAGCTCCTCCCGGTCCTTGTCCAGCTTCTCGGTCGCCTTCGGCCACTTGGCCTCGTACTCCTTCACGAACTGGTCGAGCGCCTTCTCCGCGTGCTCACGGTCCTCAGCGTCACGGACCTCCTTGAGGGCGGCACGAGCTGCCGGCTGGGCCGACTTGGGCAGGGCGTTCATGACGTTCGCCATCTTGTGCACCCAGCACCGCTGGTGGGCGGTCTCGGGGAAGACCTCGGAGAGCGCTCCCCAAAAGCCGAGGGCTCCGTCACCGACGGCCAGCACCGGGGCGGTCATGCCCCGCCTCTTCAGGCCACGCAGCACGTCGGCCCAGGACTCGGTGGACTCCCGGTGGCCGTCTGAGATCGAGACCAGCTCCTTCGTTCCGTCGGTGCGCACACCCACGATGACCAGGGCGCACAGCCGTGCTTCCTCCAGGCGGACGTTGAAGTGGATCCCGTCGGCGAACACGTAGACGTAGTCGACGTCTTTCAGGGACCGGTGGGCGAACTGGTCTCGTTCACGCTGCCAGTCGGTGGTCAGCCGGGTGATCACCGAGGCCGACAGCCCGGCGGCCGAGCCGAAGAACTCCTCCAGAGCTGGCACGAAGTCTCCCGAGCTCATCCCGTGCAGGTACATCAGCGGCAACACCTCGGCCACCTTGGGGGACTTGCGGGCCCAGGGTGGCAGGATCGAGGACCGAAACCGCATCCGCTCGCCGGTCACCTCGTCGACCCGGCGATCGTCCACCCGTGGCGAGCGAACCTCGATGGGTCCGGCTCCGGTCACCAGCGACCGGGCGACCCCGTGGCCATTGCGGACCACCAGGCGGTGGCCCTGGTCGTCCCGCTCGTCGGCGAACGAGGTCACGTAGCCGTCGACCTCGGCTTCGAGGGCAGCGGCCAGCATCCGCCTCGCTCCTTCGGCGACCAGTTCGTCCAGGGTGGTCGACACCTCCGCGTCCGCGGGCGTCTCAACATGTACTCTCAGCATTGGCGTTCCTTCCTCGCCGGCGTTCCACCGCCAGCGTCTCTTCGTTTTGTTCAAAGAGGAAGGTACGTCGCGCCCTCGGTCAGGTGGTGCATCCACAAGTTCTGGTTATAACTC
>JADGOF010000192.1 GCA_017883105.1 Acidimicrobiales bacterium | reverse complement strand
AGACCGAGGTCGCCCCCGGTGACTTCGTCCGGAACATCCGCCAGTTGATCGACCTGGTCCGCCAGCTGGCCCAGGTCGCCCCCGAGCCGGCCACCCGGGACGCCGCCCAGTTGGCCGTGGCCCTGATCCGGCGCGGAGTGGTGGGCGCGGACGACCCGGGATCGGTGGGGTCCGCCACTGACGGGCCGGAGCCGTCGTAGTGTGATCCGGGCATGTTCCCCTACGCCGTAGAGACATTCAGCGCTGAGGAGGAGGATATCCTCCGTCGGTACGTGACCAACCTCGACCGGCCCGTCTTTGCCCTGGTCAATCTGCCGGAAGTGGTGAAGGGGGCACTGTTCGCCCGGTACTCGCGATCGGACAAGAGCCTGCGCCGCCTGTTTCTGGACGAATTCGTAGGAGAGCTGGACATCACCGGGGACGCCACGGTCGATGCCACGGTCGGCCTCAAACGGGCGGTGGAGCTCTACGAGAAGGTCTTTTTCGAGTACGGCGACGATTCGGTGGCCCAGCTGGGCGGCGTGCATCTGGCCTGCGAGCAGGCGTCCAATGTGCTGACCAAGGTGCTCGAGTGGGGGAGGCTGATGGCCTATCTTGAGCAGTCCACCCGCTACATTCCCTACAACCGGCGGCTGACCACCGGGCACTACCGCTACTACCGCGACCCGGGCTTGCTCGACTCGCCGCTCGGTGCCCGCTACGTGGGCGAGATGGACCGGATGTTCGACACCTACAGCGAGCTGCTCGAAGAGTCCCAGGCGTGGCTGACGGTACGCCATCCCCGTCAACCCGGTGACTCCGATTTCGTCTACCGCCAAGCGATCAAGGCCAAGGGCCTGGACGCCCTGCGAGGCCTCCTGCCGGCAGGCTCCCTCTCCAACGTGGGCATCTACGGCACCGGCCAGTCCTACGAGATGCTGCTGATGCGCATGCGGTCCCATCCGCTTCCCGAAGCCCGCTCCTACGCGGAGCTGATGCTCGAGGAGCTCCGCAAGGTCATCCCGTCGTTCCTACAGCGGGTTGACCGGCCCGACCGGGGTGGGGCGTGGACCGACTATCTGGACCGGACCCGCGTCGAGACCGGTCGACTGGTGGAGGAGTTGTTCCCCGACCTGGTGGCCCCGGCCGACCACCCGGTGGGCGGTCCGTCCGGGTGTCCGTCGGTGACTCTGCTCGATTTCGACCCGGACGGTGAGGACAAGGTCATCGCCGCCATCTGCGCCCCGATGACCGACTCCTCGGAGGCGGAGGTGGCCCGGCGGGTCGGCCTGCTCGGGGCCGAGGAGAAACGGTCGCTGCTGCGGACCTACGTCGGGAACCGGGAGAACCGGCGCCACCGACCGGGACGGGCCTTCGAGCGCACCGGCTACCGCTTCGACGTGGTCACCGACTACGGCGCGTTCCGCGATCTGCAGCGTCACCGCATGCTGACCATCGAGTGGCAGAGCCTCGGCACGACACTGGGCTACGACGTCCCCGAAGTGGTGGAGGAAGCCGGTCTGGGTGACCGGTACGTGGCGTCGGTGGAGCGGTCCCGTGAGCTGTCCGAGTCCCTTCATGCGGCGTTTCCGGTCGAGTCGGCCTACGCTGTCGCCCTGGCCTACCGGATCCGGTACTCGATGCAGATGAACGCCCGAGAGGCCATGCACCTGTTGGAGCTCCGGTCGGGCCCGCAGGGCCATGCCAGCTACCGCTGGGTGGCCCACGAGATGCACCGGTTGATCGCCGACCAGGCCGGGCACCGCCTGTTGGCCGAAGCCATGTCGCACGTTGATTTCAGCTCCGAGGGACTCGAGCGGCTTGCGTCCGAGCGCCGGGCCGAAGGAAAACGGAATTCCATGTCCGCTGCAGGAAATACCGTAACCCCCTGACCTGGGATGTTTCGCATCATCCCAGGTGAACAGGTATGTTTCCCATTTGACGACCCACGGTGTGCGTGGCCTATCGTTCGCCCAGTCCCAGTCGCCCCACGGGGCGCGCTACGCGGTGTCGGCCACGAGGTGCGACCTGAGGGGGGGGACGCTTTGAGAGGTGGAGGAAGGCCCAGGGGATCGAGTAGAAAACATTCCCCCGGGACCGGCGGTGCGAACCGAAGGTAACGGGGAAATGGTGCCAAAGACCCCCGGGCCTGACCGCCTGATGTTCGTTGTCCACCTGGGACGTTCCGACCCGGGCGGCTACAAATCGGTCGGACAGCGCCTTGAAAAGAGTGCGGATGCCGTCAGTCCTCACCGTGTCGCCCGGGAGACGGCCCGGGCCGGATGACGAGCGGGAGCGTGTACTCGTCCGATCCGCCGACGACAGATGAACGAGAAGCCGACGGAACCGTCTATGCTCCCGCCCAACTCACCACTGAAAGACCGAGATGCCACAAGAACTCGACGAAGTCGAAGGACCTGAAGAGCTCATCGAGGGAGACCTCGATGAGCTGGGGGTCGACGACGACCTGATTGAAGTAGACGTCCTGGTCATCGCCGACGAGGATGATGACGCCGATTCCATTGCCGTGGTCGTCGAGGAAGTCGACGTCGAGGTGCCGGTGGTCGACGCCAAGGCGCCCACCAAGTCGGGGGCGGCCACCGACGAGGAGGAGCCCGACGACGAGGAGGAGCCCGACGACGAGGACGTCGAGGCCAGCCTGGACACCATCTTGAAGGAGCGGTTAGTTGTCGAGGAGGTCGAGGACGACGAGGACACTCCTGAGCCCGAGGACCGCACCGGCGATGGCGTGGAGCGGGTGCTCCCGAAGCAGCCCGGCGAGTTCGTCTGCCGGTCGTGCTTTCTGGTCAAGCATCCCAACCAGTTGGCGGACCGGAAGAAGATGCTCTGCCGCGACTGCGTGTGACAGGGACCGACCATGCCAGAGCGAAACGATGAAGACGCAGAGGACACCGCGCTGACCGATCGGTTGCTGGATGCCTTGGTCTTCGCTCCCGTCGGCATCGTGGTGTCGGTGGTGGAAGAGTTCCCCAAGCTCGCCGAGCGAGGGCGGGAGCGTCTGGGCGTCCGGGTCTCGTCGGCGCGGGCCGTCGGCAAGTTGGTGGTCAAGGCGGGGCAGCACGAGCTCCGCCGTCGTTCCGACGGACTGCTCCGCCGTGACGGTGCTCCCGATGTCGGACACGGCCCGGTCGAGTCGCACCGGCCACCGTCAGGGACGTCGCCAACGGTGACGGACCGTCCGGCGGAGGAGCCGAACCGTCCGGTGCCCACCACGGTCAACGGGCACATTCCGGATGTGTCGACCCTTTCGATACCTGGGTTCGACACCCTGTCGGCGTCCCAGGTGGTCCAGCGTCTCGACGGGCTCAACCGCGAGGAACTGGTGTCGGTGCGCGCCTATGAGCTCTCGACCCGCGGGCGGCGGACCATTCTGAACCGGGTCGACCAACTGCTCGACGAGCGCTCATAGCCCGGGCCGCCGGGGCTACAGATCGGGGGAGGGAACGTGGAGTCGGTGCGCACGGCGACCGCGGATGACGCGGAGCGTTTTCTCGAGTTGTCCGGTGAGTTCGTCGAGGCGATTGGGTCCTCACGTGGTGCTTCGTTGGCCCCCGACCCCGGCTGGGCGGTCTCGGACCGGGACTTCCATCTCGGACGATTGACCGACGTCCTGGCCGACCCCGGGCGTCTGGCGCTGGTGGGCACGCTCGACCAGGTGGTCACCGGCTTCGCCCTGTGCCACGTGGAAGACCTGGGCACCCTGGGGAGGCGGGGGATCCTCGATGCCTGCTACGTGGAGCCTGAGGCCCGCGGTGTGGGCCTCGGACGGCTGCTGATGGACGCCGTACTGGCCTGGATCAGGGATCAGGGATGCCGGGGTGTCGAAGGCGTTGCCCTCCCCGGCGACCGGGGGGCCAAGAACTTCTTCGAGACGGCAGGCTTCAAGGCCCGCATGCTCACCATGTACCTCGCCCTGGACTGAATCCGGGGTGGTTCGACCAACGCCCACGGTCCGTCGATCAGGATGCTCGGCGACCCGGTCCGCTGCGGGCTGGCACCGGGCGGCGGGGACCGGGCGGAGGGGGAATGGGGATGCCCATCAGGCGGGCCAGTTCGGGGACGTATCCGGAGGCCTTGCGGGCCGCAGTGAGCAGCGATTCATCCGCGCCGGCAGGAAGGCCCGCCGGCTTGACCGTTCGGCGCACCGGGGACTCGACCACCACCTCGAGCAGGGCGAGCCACTCCTCGGGTGAGGTCTCGGCCGACATGGCCGTCCCGGCCGCGTCGGCCAGACGGACCGCCAGCTCCGCGGACAGCCGCGTCGCGGGTTCGGGAGGGCGGATCGAGGCACGTACGGCGTCGGCCACGCGGCCTTCGTCGAGCGAGGTGGTGATCCGCTCGACCCAACGCTCCCGCAGGGCGGTTACTCGTTGATCGAGGGATGTGCGCAGGGCGGTCGCCATCTCGGTGCCCTCTTCGTCCAGGATCACCGTGGAAGACGAGGCCACGATCGACCGCAGTTCCCGCAGCGGGATGTCCTTGCCCGCGTTGCGGGCGACCGAGGCGCGGTCCTTCCAGGTGGCCAGGTTGACCACCGGACGCAGCTGCTCGGCCAGGGCCAGCAGGGGCCCGGGCGTGACTTCGGGCCGGCCCTCGGCGCGGGCCCGGGTGTTCTGCTCCTCGATGGCCTGGCGCACGGCGGGGATGCCGCCTTTGACCAACTGTTCGGCCACCGGCAGCTGTTCGGGCTTGAGGGTGGCCAGTGCAGCGTTCCGGTAGACGGTCGATGCCGCCGGTCGGCGCGGGTTGTCGCGTCCACCCGATTCACGGCCACCGGGGCGTGCCGGTCCGGTGCGCCGACGGGGACTGCCGCCGTCCTCGCTCGGTGTACTCGATCCGCTCCGTTCCCGTTGCTGTCCGTCGCCGCGCTGACCGCGTTCGCCGCCCTCGGCGCGGGGCCGGCGGTCGGATGGGCGTCGGGCTCCGTCGCGGGGTCCTTCTGTTCGGTCATCCCGACGGCGCTTCGACTTGGGAGCCAGCACCACGTTGACATCGGGACCCTTTTGCGGGGCCCCGAGGACCTCGATCCGGTCGGCCTTGCCCGGGTCGTTCTTGGCATTGGCCTTGAGCGGCAACAGGGCGGTCACGGTGGTGCCGTCCAAGGTGGTCTCCACCTCGGCGCGTAGGACGGTACCCACGACCGCCCCTTCCGGCACCAGGTTACCTCCCACGGTGCCGCGCGGCTTTTTGGCCCCGGCGGCGCGCCACGTCCACGTGGAGTCCCCGGTTTGACTGGTGAGTTCGACTTCGATGCGATGGGCCATACCGGGC
>JADGOF010000191.1 GCA_017883105.1 Acidimicrobiales bacterium | reverse complement strand
CCGGTGAACTCGTCGACGATCTTCACCTCGCCCTGGGCGACCAGATAGTCCTTGTCCCGCCGGTACAGCTCCTTGGCGTAGAGCGCCTGGGTGAGATGGTGGACGTAGTTCACCGCCACCGCGTCGTAGAGGTTGCTCACGCCCAATTGCCGTTCGACCTTCTCGATGCCGGCCTCGGTGGGGACGACGATGCGCTTCTCCTCGTCGACCTCGTAGTCGTCCTCGGCCCGCAGGGTGCGCACGATCCCGGCGAACTGGTAATAGAACTGCGCCGACTCGGCGGCCGGGCCGGAGATGATCAGCGGGGTCCGGGCCTCGTCGATCAGGATCGAGTCCACCTCGTCGACGATGGCGAAGTGGTGGCCGCGTTGCACCATGGCGTCCTTCGACCGTGCCATGTTGTCGCGCAGGTAGTCGAAGCCGAATTCGGTATTGGTGCCGTAAGTGAGATCAGAGAGGTAGGCCTCACGCTTGGCCGCCGCATCGTCGATGTCGGGGCCGACCCGGCCTACGGTCAGTCCGAGGAAACGGTGGAGCTGTCCCATCCACTCGGAGTCACGGGTGGCCAGGTAGTCGTTGACGGTGACCACGTGGACGCCATCTCCCAACAGGGCGTTCAGGTACACCGGAAGCGTGGACACCAGGGTCTTCCCCTCGCCCGTCTTCATCTCGGCGATCCATCCGAAATGGAGTGCCATCCCCCCCATCAGCTGGGCATCGAAGTGGCGTTGGCCGAGCACCCGCCAGGCTGCCTCTCGTACCAGGGCGAACGCCTCGACAAGCAGGTCCTCGAGGCCCTCCCCCTGGTCGAGACGTTGACGGAACGCCGGGGTGAGCGCCGACAGCTCCTCGTCCGAGCGCGCTTCCATCTCGGGCTCGAGGGCGTTGACCAACGGCACCAGCTCGGCCAGCCGCCGTACTTTTTTGCCTTCGCCGGCGCGGAGGACCTTCGTGAGCACGCTCATGGAACCCTCACTCTACTGTCGCAGGTCCCCGGGTTCGGCCGATCATCGACGCGACCCCCCACTACTTCGACCGACGCCCGCGCACAGGCCGGCGTCATCCGCCAACAGGACCGCGTCCTCCGCCAGGCCGGCTGGCTCGGCGACGTCCCGGGCGTCAGGCCGTGCGCACCCGCTGGTACAGATCGGGGACCAGGTTGGCCGGACGGTGACGGGGCAGGGACCGACCAACCAGTCGGCCCTTGATCTTCTCGAGCTGGTGCTCGAGCTTCTCGACCACCAGGTCGACGGCCACCAGCGGCGAGGGGCCGGCGGCATGGGCACGGACGGTGCGGCCATGACCGCTCATGATCACCTCACAGCACTCCCGATCGGCGATCCTCGGATTGTGCTCCTCGAAGAAGCGCACCTCAGCGCGATCCAGACCAGGACACAGGTGGCTGAGCCGGCCCACTTTCTCCTCGGTCAGGGCTCTTACTTCGTCGGACACGATTCTCCTGCCATGGGCAATGACAACGTCCACTGGTGCGCCTCCTGATTGTGCTGTTGGGAACTACTAGTACTGGCGGCCGGTCCTCCTGATCGGTCGTAGGGATGATGGCGTGAACTGCGTACGGCTGACCTGGTCTTTGACCCCACACTCGCCTGCAGTGAGAGTTGCAGCCCGACTCCGGCGGCACCGACCGTTATCGGCCGGTGACCCTGCGGAGCCCTTGATGGACCGTGTCGTCCCCTCTCCGCCCGTCCCCGACAGTCGGGAACGACACGGGCAGGTCTTACTCCTAAGCCGCACCATGCTCAGCAACCACGAGTTGCCTTACGTGGGTCGTTTCGCCTGCGACTGGCTTCGACTTGCAACCACAGACCCGCACGTAGCTCACAGGGTGAAGTGTACCTCCCGCCTGTCGCAATTCCAGGGGCGCAAGTCCCGAGTTCATGAAGTTGTTATGTCCCCGTCACGCAAGGGCAATGGGCGGTCGGTGCAGATGAACGGCACTGCTTCCGAGCGAAACCCCAGGTCGGCGGGGTGCTCAGCGCCGGAGGGCTCAGTTCCCGCCGACCGCCAGTTGCCGCTTGATGTCATCGAGGACGGGGATCGGTCCAGGATCGATGCCTTCGCGGCCGGCCAGATGGAGGGAGACGAAGTCCCCGATGAGGGCCAGATCCAGCAGCTGGGCCAGATCACCCTCACCGGCCGCCCTGACCTCGATGACGTCGGCCATCACCTCACGGAGCACGTCGACCACCAATTCGAACCGGCGACTGACCTGAGGGTGTTCGGCGTCGTGGCGCAGATTGACCAGGGTGATCAGTTGGCGGGTGGCATCCCCATGCTGTCCCCAACCGGCCACCTCGTTGTGGCAGAGCTCGGGGTAGACGTTGAAGAACGCAGGGCACTTGGCGTTCTCGTTGATCTGGGCCTTCCACCGGAACGCGGCGACGGCCCCCAGGTCCTGCGAGCTGTGGATGAGAGGGATGGTGCGGCCGATCTTTCGGGCCACCCCCTCGGCCAGGTTGGACGGACGGACCAGCTCGTCGCGCCGTGTGCGCAGTTGGCGGACGGCCTGGTCCACCCACTGCAGTGCCCCGGGGAACAGGCCGATCTCCTCCAGCAGAACCAACGGCGGAATGGCCATGGCCCCGAGAGCAGCCCGGGGTTGGGGGATGCCGTCAGGGAGGGACACCACCGGTACGTTCCATTCGCCGGCGAGGCGTACCAGCTCCCCGCCCCCGGCCACCACGATCAACGAGGCCCCGGCCTCGAAGGCCGCGGCGGCGGCTTCCAACGTCTCTTCGGTGTTCCCCGAGAACGACATGGCGAACACCAGCGATCCCGTCCCCACGTAGTCCGGGGGCACGTAGCCCTTCACCACGGTGACCGGCACCGGCATGAAGGGGGCGGCCGCAGCTACCAGAACGTCGCCAGCGATGCCGCTCCCGCCCATGCCCAGTACGACCACGTTCTCCACCCGGTCGTGGGAGGGCAGGCCGTCGATTCCCCGGGCCCGGGACACCGCGGCCTCCACCTGCTCGGGAAGGCCAACCGTGGCCCCCCACATGTCCAGCGAGTCGACGGGCAGCGGGGACTGGGTGGTCGGGGGTACGCCGCCGTCTGCCGGGGTCACGCTCCGGAGGCCCCGCTGGTCAATCGGGCGTCCCCGGCGTCGGCCCGGGCCATCAGCCGGGAATGCTCCGCGTCATCGACCGCGGTGGCCTCCTCGATCAGCATGACCGGTATCCCGTCACGGACCTCATAGCTGCGATGGAGACGGGGGTTGTAGAGCCGGTTCTCATCGGCGAAGTACAGCAGAGGCCCTTTGTCCTCGGGGCAGGCCAGGACATCGATCAACAGTGGATCGAGCGACATGTTGCATTCCTCTTCTCTTTGCTCTGGATGGTCGGATTCGGCGTCATGGCGAAGCCTCGAGTCCGTGGCTGCACCGTTCAGGTATGGACGTTCAGGTATTGAGCAGTCGGGCGATGGCGGCTTGGACCACCGCCACGTGGTCGGCACAGGAGGCTGAATCGGGCGCTTCGACATTGAGCCGCAGCAGCGGTTCGGTGTTGGACGGGCGCAGGTTGTACCACCAGTCGCCTCGGTCCACCGTGAGCCCGTCCAACCGGTCGGCGGTTCCGAGGGCCCCTCCGGCGGCCGCGACCTCTGCGGCCAGCAGCTCGACCGCACCGGCCGGGTCGGGGACCATCGTATTGATCTCCCCCGAAGCCGCATAGCGCTTGAACGGCTCGAGCAGCTCGGAGAGCGGTTTACCGGTGACGCTGAGGAGCTCGAGCACCACCATGGCGGCGATGATGCCGGAGTCGGCCCGGTAGTTGTCACGGAAGTAGTAGTGACCGGAGTGCTCACCCCCGAATACCGCACCCGTCTCGGCCATCACCTGCTTGATGAAGCTGTGGCCCACCTTGGTGCGGATCCCGACGCCGCCCTTCTCCTCGATGACCTCTCTGACCACCCGCGAGCAGATGCAGTTGTAGAGCACGGTGGAACCCGGGTGCTTGTCGAGCATCGACGAGGCGACCAGGGCGGTGGTCAGGGAACCCGACACCGGCTGGGCAAGCTCATCCACCAAGAAGACCCGGTCCGCGTCACCGTCGAAGGCCAGTCCTACATCGGCCCCCCGCTCGAGGACCAGTGCCTGCAACGACACCAGATTCTCGGGCTGGATGGGATCGGCCGGGTGATTGGGGAAGTTGCCGTCCAGCTCAGGGAAGAGGATCTCCACTTCGAAGGGGAGGCCTTCGAACACCTTGGGGGCGACCAGGCCGCCCATGCCGTTGGCCGTGTCGGCCACCACCCGCAGCGGGCGCAGGGCCGCGGTGTCGACGAACGAGCGGACGTGGTCGGCGTAGGCATCGAGGACGGACTGCTGCTCGAGGGGGGCGAGCGTTGCCGGGTCCACATCGGGGGGGCCCGAGGTTCCCCACTCGTCCAACAGGGCCTCGGCGGTGGCCTGGATCTCGGCCAACCCGGTGTCCCGACCGATGGGACGGGCACCGGCCAGACACAGCTTGAGTCCGTTGTACTTCGCCGGGTTGTGCGAGGCGGTGAACATGGCGCCCGGAGCGTCGAGGTTGCCGGCCGCGAAGTAGAGCAGGTCGGTCGAGGCCAGACCGAGGTCGATGACGGAGACCCCTTGGGAACGCGCACCCTCGGCGAAGGCCCGGGAGAGCTCGACTCCCGACTCACGCATGTCCCGTGCGATCAGCAGCGAAGGTCCGCCCGTGAACCGGGCCACCGCCATTCCAATGGCTCGGAACTGGGTCGCGTTGAGCTCGTCGGGGACAATTCCGCGGATGTCGTACGCCTTGAAGACAGTGGAGAGGGAGGCCATGGCCGGGCCATCCTATGCCAGCCCTCGTCCGACATCCGTGGGTGGTACCGACGGGCCGTGGCGCACTATGCCCCGTATGGCAGGATCGATGCATGTTCCCATCGGCCCGCAGTCGAGAGCCCTGGGGTCGGGCGACTGCGCTGGCCCTCGGCGCGGTGGTGATCGGAGCATTACTTCTCCCCGGTGGCGCCCCGGCGTCAGGGGCCACGCCACCGGCCCCCACGACCTCCCGCACGGCTGTGTCCGACTCGCTCAGGGTGTCGCCGGCGGCCGCCGCTCAGCAGCCGACCAGCCTCCACCTCATGGTGGGGACGGCCACCGACCCTGCCACCGGCGGCTACTGGCTGGTGGCGTCGAACGGCGGGGTCTTCGCCTTCGGTGCCCCGTTCTACGGCTCGGCCGGCGCCCTGCACCTGGTGGCACCGATCGTCGGCATGGCCGCCACAACGGACGGGCGCGGCTAC
>JADGOF010000190.1 GCA_017883105.1 Acidimicrobiales bacterium | reverse complement strand
CAGCCGCTTGGCCTCGGCCAATCCGGTGGCGCTGTAGACGCCATCGGGAAAGACGGCATCCCAGGCATCACGTACCCCACGGAAGTCCTCGCTGGGGCCGTAGGCGGCGCGGGCGGCAGCCACCACTTCTTCTCGACGGGCAGCGACGGCAGCACCGAAGGCGAACTCCAGCTCAGTGTCGATCTGGGCGATCGACTCGGCGAAGCGGCGTTGGTGGCCGATCAAGCGGACTGCGCTGGAGGGAGGCGTCATGGGTGGTTCCTTGTCGGTAGCGGGGGTTGGCGGGAGGAAGTCCTCCTTGCCTTCCTCAGGGGCCATCGGGGTACTCGGCGTAATCCTGGGCCGGCTCCGGGGAAGGCACAACCGTAGCGCCGTACCTGGATGACTATGGCCGGCACGTCGGTCGACTTCACCGGGAAGGTAGGGCCCCATGCCGTGCATTGGACGCCTGGGGGTCAGCTCGTGCTTCAGCCCTGAGTCGCATCGACCGTGCCCCCTCGCTGCCGGGAGCGAGGGGGTGAACTAGCGTGGCCTACCGGCACGAGTGGGACATTGGCTGCTCTCTCGGGTCGGTTAGCCCCTGAAGCGGATCTTCACCAGGATGGCTGTGCTCACAGCGGCAATGACAGCCAACGCAACAATCGACTCGATGACCTTCTGTTCAATGCTTGATGCTGATCTCCAAATGAAGGAACTCGCTGTCATAAGCAAGAGAAGACCGGTCATATGTACGGTAACTTCCCAGCCCGAACGATGTTGGAAGTCGTTCTTCAGCACGTCTCCAACTCGATCACCGAGGCGAGGTATGTCGGCCTTGGTGGTGAGCTTGGGCTGTTGCACCCGACTCATTGGTTCAAGCCTGGACCACGAAGCTGGATTGGGCTTGACCGCCATCTGGTCATGTTATCCGAGGCAAGTACTTCCGGCTCGGGTGCCCCCGATCGCTGCCGGTTCAGCGGTCTGTTGCTGATTGGGAGTCTTGCAGCCGGGGCCATGAGCGCCAGCACTGGCATGCATCTTCACCCTCGCCGACCGATTCCACCACCGAGGTGCGACATCCTCGCAGAAAGTGGCTATGACCTCGATGAACGGTCTCCCGGAGGCGGTTTCGCACATCATCCGACAGTGGACTCCTATCAAACACTTGCCCGAGCCACAGGCTGCACTCAGCCGGGACCCCCAAGCTCCTCGTCGAAAGCAACCACCAAACAAGGAGCAAGTGATGAGTGGACAAGACGAAGAAGCACTGATGCTCGGTTCGGCATCAGATCCCTTCCCGGGAGTCAGCCAGAAGCGACGACGAGGGGTACGGGTGACAACCGCCGCTGCAGTGGCTTTGGGCTTGACCATCGGCGGTGCAGCGGTGGCCAGTGGTTCTCTGGCCGGAGCGACCACCACGTCGACGGCCAGCGCATCGGGTTCGGCTTCGCATCCCGACATGCCATTCAATGGCGATACCCCGCCGGCAGCGATGGGTACGGTGAAGTCGGTCGGTAGCGGCACCTTCACCATCACCACCCAGGACGGCACCACCGTGACGGTGAATGTCTCCGGCACCACCACCTACCTCGACCCGGGTGTGACATCGCCCACCATCGCCAACGTGACGGTCGGTGAGCACGTGGCCGTCTTCGGCACCGACACCTCCAACACGGTGACGGCGACCAAAGTGGCCATCGGCAGTCCGCCGAACCGGCCCGACGGCGACAACGATGGAACTCTTCCGGCAAGAACCGGCGACAGTAGAAGCACAAGCTCCAGGTAGCCAGGCCAATCGGTCAGGTGACCTCCTCCTCACCGGACCGATGGACCTGACTGGTCCCATCAGCCCCGTCCCGGCACCTTGCTCAACCCCCGCAGCGAGGTGCCGGGTCGGGAACGGGGGAGCGAAGAGCCCCTTCGCTCACGCCGCCTCCACCTCGTACACCCAACCTGGTCCATCCTGTAGCCATGACCCACTGCTGCGCACTCACCATGGAACTTCGAGTGCTCGGGAGCGGGTCCCTCAAGACGAAGCGGACCGTTATCAAGCATCTGGTGGAAGCGAGCAAGGCCAGATACGGGGTGGCCGCCGCAGAGGTGGGCTACCAAAGCCAATGGCAGCGATCCGAACTGGGTTTCGCCGCCGTAGCCGGCAGTCAGGGCCATGTGGAGGAGGTGCTCGATTCGGTGGAACGGTTCGTGTGGTCCCATCCGGAGGTCGAGGTGCTCGACGTGAGTCGGACATGGCTCGAAAGCGATCAGTAGCAGCCCACCGAACCAAGGACCCCCCCTCGACCCTCCCGAACCCTGGACCAACCCGACCACCCCCAGCCCCCGTGTCCTAACCTCGGCCCATGACCATGCTTGCTGAGCTTCTCGTCGATCTCGATGCCGAGTACGCCGACCTTCGCCGACTGGTGGAGCCGCTCGGGGACAGGGCGCCCGAGTGGGACCGAGCCACCCCGGCAGAGGGTTGGGCGGTACGTGACCAGATCAGCCATCTGGCCTTCTTCGATGATGCCGGTCGGCTGGCCATGGTCGAGCCCGATGCCTTCGCACGGTCCGTCGAAGTGGCCATGGCCAAGGGCGGGGATCCGATGGAGGAGCACCTGACCAGGGGCCGGGCCATGGGCGGCGACGAACTGCTGGCATGGTGGGGTCAGGCCCACCAGGGGATGACGCAGGCCTTCGCCGGGGCCGACCCCAAGGAGCGAATCCCCTGGTACGGGCCGCCGATGGGCGTCCTGTCGTTCATCTCCGCCCGGCTGATGGAGACGTGGGCCCACGGCCAGGACGTTGCCGACGCCCTCGGTCAACTGCGCCGGCCCAGCGACCGACTTCGTCACGTCGCCCATCTGGGCGTGCGGGCCCGGCCGTTCTCGTATCTGGTCCGCGGCCGAGAGGCACCTCCCGGGCGCATCGAGGTGAACCTGGCAGCTCCTTCAGGTGAGCCGTGGCAGTGGACCATCGGTGAAGCCGCGGACGGCGATGAAACTGCCGTCGTCGAGGGCCCGGCCCTCGACTTCTGCCTGGTGGTGACCCAGCGTCGGAATCTGGCGGACTCCGCCCTCACCGTCACGGGCGATCTCGCGGTCGACTGGATGTCGATCGCTCAGGCCTTCGCCGGCCCGCCGGGTCCGGGGAGACCGGCGCTCGGGCACGGGCAGGGCTGATCGGACCCCGGGGACAACTGCGGGCGCCGAACTACTCGCGGTACTCGCCCATGGTCTGGGTGACCAACGCCACGAAGTCGTCGACATCCTGTTCGGTGGTGTCGAAGGACGCCATCCACCGGACCACCCCGGTTGCCTCGTCCCACACGTAGAACGGGAACTCTCGCTGCACTGCGGCGGTGACGGCACTCGGTAGGACCGCAAAGACACCGTTGGTCTCCACTGGATAGGCCAGGCGGATGCCCGGGACCTGGGAGACGCCGGCAGCCAGCCGTTGCGCCATGGCATTGGCGTGCTCGGCATTGGTCTTCCAGAGGTCACCGGACAACAACGCCACGAACTGGGCCGACACGAATCGCATCTTCGACGCCAGCTGCATCGACTGTTTGCGGATGAAGCGGAGGGACGACGTGTCGGCTGGCAGGAAGGACACCACGGCCTCGGCGCCCATGGCCCCGTTCTTCGTCCCGCCATAGGAGAGGACGTCAACCCCGACCTGGGAACCGAAGGCACCCAGCCCGACGCCGAGGGACGCTGCGGCGTTCGACAACCGGGCCCCGTCGAGGTGGAGCCACATGCCGCGGTCGTGGGCCCAGGCTCCTATTGCTGCGACCTCGTCGACGGAATAGCAGGTCCCGACCTCGGTCGACTGGGTGATCGAGACCACCCGGGGCTGTACGTGATGCTCATCGCCGGTGCCCATCGCCGCAGCCTCAACCAGGTCGGGGGTCAGCTTCCCGTCAGGGGTCGCGACTGCGATGAGCTTGCTGCCCAGGAACCGCTCCGGTGCACCACATTCATCGACGTTGATGTGGGCTCCTTCGGCGCAGATGACCGCCTCGAAGGGCCGGAGCAGCGATTGGAGCCCGACCACATTGGCCCCCGTCCCGTTGAAGGCAAGGAACACCTCGGCGGTCTCACCGAAGTGCTGACGGAAGACACGGATCGCCTCGGCCGTGACCGGATCGGCGCCATAGGCGGTGGCATGGCCGCCGTTGGCCTCGGCGATGGCGGTGAGCACGTCGGGATGGATGCCGGCGAAGTTGTCGCTGGCGAACGTGCGGCGTTCGGTGGTCACTGCGCTCTTCTCTCGCGTGGTTAGTCGCGGACCAGCGGCTTGTAGCGGAGGCGGTGGGGTTGATCAGCATCGACACCGAGCCGCTTCTTGCGGTCGGCCTCGTAGTCGGTGAAGTTGCCCTCCCACCACCGGACCTCCGACTCACCTTCGAACGCCAACACATGGGTGGCGATCCGGTCGAGGAACCAGCGATCGTGGCTGATGACCACCGCACATCCGGGGAAGCCGATCAACGCCTCTTCGAGCGCCCGCAGCGTGTCGACGTCGAGGTCGTTGGTCGGTTCATCGAGGAGCAGAACGTTGCCGCCGCTCTTGAGGACCTTGGCCAGCTGCACCCGGTTTCGTTCCCCTCCGGACAACTGGCCTACCTTCTTCTGCTGATCGCTGCCGGTGAACCCGAAGCTGGCCACGTACGCCCGTCCGTGGAGCTCGAGATGGCCGACCACGATGCGGTCCTCGCCGCCGGTGATCTCGTCGAAGACGGTGGCATCACCGACCAGTGCGTCCCGTGACTGGTCGACGTAGGCCAGTTCCACCGTGGGCCCCACCTCGAGCTGGCCTGCGTCTGGGGTCTCCTCACCCACGATCATGCGGAACAACGTGGTCTTCCCAGCCCCGTTCGGACCGATGACCCCGACGATGCCACCCGGGGGGAGGAGAAAGGACAGGCCGTCGATAAGCAGCCGGTCTCCGTACCCCTTGACCAGTCCCTCGGCGTCGACCACACGATCACCGAGCCGGGGCCCGGCGGGAATGGTGATCTCCAGCTTGTCGGCCCGACGCTCGGCGGCCTCGGCTTCGGCGACCAGGTCGTTGTAGGCGTTGATGCGCGCCTTGCCCTTGGATTGGCGGGCCCGGGGGGACATCCGGATCCACTCGAGCTCGCGCTGAAGGGCCTGCTGGCGCGACTGGTCCACCTTCTGCTCCCCGGCCAGGCGGGCCTGCTTCTGCTCTAACCACGAGGAGTAGTTGCCCTCCCACGGGATGCCCGCACCCCGGTCGAGCTCGAGGATCCAGCCGGCAACGTTGTCGAGGAAGTAGCGGTCGTGGGTG
>JADGOF010000189.1 GCA_017883105.1 Acidimicrobiales bacterium | reverse complement strand
CTGGTGTGCGAGGAGGGCAAGGAGAAGGCCCAGCAGGAGCCCCGCTGGCACCGTGAGGGCCACGAAGAGCCCGGTGACCCACAGGCTGTTCAGGAAGTTGTGGGAACTGAGTACCTGGCCGTACTGACTGAGCCCCACAAACCGCGAGGGTAAGTCGGGAAAAGGCGGCGTCGAGAACATCGAGAGGTAGATGTTGCGGGCGAATGGGTAGAAGACGAAGACGGCAAAGATCAACATCGAGGGAGACAGGAGGAGTGCCGCAAGAAGGCACTCACTGCGTCGGTGGCTTCGGCGACGACCCATGTCCCCTGGTTCGGGGACCGCGGCCGGAGCAGCAGAGGTGGCTGATGCCGGCCCGGTGGCGGTGGTAGCACTCACGGTCCGATCCGATCCCCGGTGCCGGCGTCAAAGAGGTGGAGGTACTCGGATTCGAAGCCGAGGCGGACTGTGGGCCCTTCTTTGGGGACCGGAATGTCGGTGCCGAGGCGCACGACGACCTCCTGGTCATCAGCGAGCCTGCAGATTACATGGTGTTCCGATCCCAGGGACTCGACGACGGCGACGGTGGCAGGAAGCGGTCCGGTGCCACCGATGACGATGCGCTCCGGTCGTATGCCAACAGCAACGATGGCTGCGCCCGACGCTTCGACTGCCTGGCGCTGGGCCGCGGTAAGGGGGATCGTCCCGCCGCTGGTCTCGATGCCCAGTTCGCCGTCGACGCGTGCCGGCGTGCCGGTCACAGTGTTCATCGGCGGGTTCCCGATGAAGCGAGCCACAAATAGGCTCGCGGGATGAGCGTAAACCTCGGAAGGTGGGGCCACCTGAACGAGGGCACCCTCGTTCATCACCGCCAGACGATTGGCCATCGTCATCCCCTCGATCTGGTCGTGCGTCACGTAGACGACGGTCGTGGCGAGCCGGCGCTGCAGCTCGATCAGCTCGGTCCTCGTCTGCACGCGCAGCTTCGCGTCGAGGTTCGAGAGGGGCTCGTCCATCAAAAAGACCTCAGGGCGGCGCACGATGGCTCGGGCCAACGCCACGCGCTGACGCTGGCCGCCGGAGAGTTGGGCGGGGCGGCGGTCGAGCAAAGGTGTGAGTCCGAGACTCTCGGCAGCCTCGGCCACAAGACCGTCGCGGTCGGGCTTGGGCATGCCTCGGCACTTGAGGGGGAAATCGATATTCCGCTGCACGGTCATGTGCGGGTAGAGCGCGTAATTCTGGAACACCATGGCGATGTCCCGGTCCTTCGGTTCCAAGTCGTTGACGAACCGGTCACCGATCGCGACGGTCCCCTGATCAGGCTCCTCAAGACCAGCAATGATGCGCAGCACCGTCGACTTACCGCAGCCTGACGGGCCAAGGAGGACGAGGAACTCTCGGTCCAGCACCTCGAGGTCGAAGTTGCGGACCGCCTCGACCGCGCCATAGCGCTTGCTCACACCTCGAAGGGTCACCTGCCCCATGAATCAGGACCTCACCGCTGCTGGACACATCGATGGGCACCAACCCGATCTCCTGGATCTCGCCCGGGCCGCCGCACTTGGTCTCCCATCCGCACTCCTGTTCAGCCGCACCGGTCGGATGCCGATCCACTGCTCTTAGCCTGCCAGTTCGACCGATGGTCAAATAGGGGCGAAAGTCCCGCTCAGGGGTTGATCTGTTGCATCCTCCCCCGATCGCACATCGACCATTCTTAGCCCCAACGTCAGTGCACCCCTATCCGGACACCGCGCGCCGGACCCCCACCGTTACAATGACAGACCGGGCACTCGGGTCGCCGTTCGCTCTGGAGCGGATCCTGTGGGCGCCGGGAATGTCATCCAAGTCGTCCACCTGGGATTCCTCTCTAGAGCGATCGTGAACGCGAAACGGACCATGCGGATCAACAAGATGCAGCTGCGGCGCTCGGAGAATCTCGACGGTCTCATCCATGCATATCGGCTTGTGGAGTGAACCGGACGGGTATTCGGCACCCACAGGGTGTCGTCCCGGCTCCCTCCAGCATCTGGGCATCCGGCACCGATACAACATCGATCCCTCACCGATGCGCAGAGGTCCGACCTGGACCGAGTGCCCGCACACCCAGGCGTCTTCGATGTTGGCCTGCGACTTCTTCTTGGTCGACACGGTGCTCCTGCGTCGGCTCTACTTGGTGTTCTTCATCGAGCTCGACACCCGACGGGTGTACGTCACCGGAGTCGCCGCTCATCCGATCGGGTCCTGGGTGGTCCAACAGACCCGCAACCTCACCATGACGCTGGTCGACCGGACACACTCATCCGGTTCCTCATTCGTGACCGAGACGCCAAGTTCACCTCAAGCTTCGACGAGATCTTCAAGGCCGATGGCATTCGCATCATCCGCACCCAGGCGAGGGCACCCCGCGCCGACGCCTTCGCCGAGCGTTTCGTCGGCACCGTCCGTCGCGAATGCCTCAACCGGATGTTGATCTTCGGCCGTCGGCATCTTGAACGCGTCCTGACCGAGTACGAAACCCACGACAACGGAAGCCGACCGCACCGGACGCTGGGTCAGCAGGCCGCCATGACGGCGGACGCACCGCCGCCAGTCAGTGATCCCGTGCCTGCTCAGCTTCGCCCGAGGGGTGCCGTCTTCGGTCTGATCCGTGAGTACCGGATAGCGGCCTGACCTGGCCGGATGGGTTTCCGGCACTCATAGGTGGAGACGAGCCCGGTGTCGATCGGCCGTCCAGACCTCGCCCGACTACGAAGAACCGACAGGCTCGGTGGTCTCATCCACGAATACAGACTGGCAACGTGAGGCCCTTGGGTGGCATCTTCGGCACTCAACGGTCTCCCAGACCCGCAACCGCGAGGGAACCGCCTCGGGCTGAGCAGGCTCAGTACAGGCGCGATGTCGCCAAATCGGCACCGGCCCGCATGGAGCGGAGCTTCTCCCACGCCACCGACGGAGCTACATCGCCGATTCCCGCAGAGGTGTCGAACCCGCAGTCGGTGCCGGCGATCACCTGCCGCGGGTCGCCCACGGCGTCGCTGATCCGCACAATGCGGTCGGCCACGACCTCAGGATGCTCAACGTAGTTGCTCGTCGTGTCGATCACACCGGCCACCAAGGCGTTGCCCTCGGGAAGTGGCTGGCGGGCGAAGCAGGCAAACTCATGGGCGTGGCGCGCGTTGGCCAAAGGCACCACGAGGGCCCCGACGTTGGCCCGGTACACAACGGGCAAGATCTCGCTGAGGGCTATGTCATGGGTATGTGGCCCCTCGTAGTTGCCCCAACAGACGTGCAGCCGGACACGGTCGGGATCGATCCCGACCAGCGCGCCGTTCAGGGCATCGACGGCAAGCTCCGCCCAGTCGATGAACTCGGTGAGCGGCCGGTCGGCGAAGAGCTGGTGGCGCTCGAGGGCCAGGTCCGGCGCATCGATCTGGAGTAGCAGCCCACGCTCGACGATGCACCGGTACTCGACGGCCAATGCAGCAGAGACCGCCTGAAGGTACTCCGCCATCGACGCGTAGTGGCGATTCTCCAAGACCGAAGCCACGATTCCCGGCGATGCGGCAGTCATGAACGTCTCGGCGAAGGGCGCCTCGGCCACAAGGGCGCACTCGGCCTCTACTTCGTCCGTGTTCTGATAGGCCACATCGGCGATGGCCGCCGGAGCGGCCATGAGGCTGACCTGGCCGCGCCGGTTGCGCGTCAGTTCCATGAAGTCCGGGTGGTCGAGCAGGTCGTGCTTCTCCGACCGCCGTCCGGTGTCACCGAAGCCGGTCATGCGGTGCTGAATGTAGGTGACGAAGCTTCTCGCGGGCTTGTTCGCCGTCATTGCCGACATCGATCCCGGCAGCCACCTGCGCTGCAACCACCTGAGCTGTGGCTTCTTCGACGGCTCGATCCAACTCGTCGTGGTCAATGGTCTCGCCCCGGCTGCGTCGACCATGGAGTTCGGCCAACCGACGGGGCCTTGGGAGACTGCCCGCGTGAGTGGTGAGGATCCGCGTCTCGCTAGTGAGCACGATTCGCATCTTCTCGTGAATTGCTGGCGCCGGACCGACCACTTCTCAGTCGTGATGGTCGCCGAGCCGGGGCCACGCCTACCGCCACAGACCAACCTTCGACGGACTGCAGCTAGGCCGGCGCCGATCCCGGATGGCCGGTTGGCGGCGACAGAGCCCAGCATCCAACCAGGCATGCCGTTGCGAACGGGCAGAAGGCTCACCCAGAGACAGCGGAGGTTCAGCGCGACAGAGGCAAGACGCGAGTTGGTCACGAAACGCCGGTAGATCAACCAACGATCGTCCCGTACATGTCGTTGAGCGGGTACGAGAGCAGCTCAAGCCGTTCGCCATCGGGTCCCGGAAAGTAGGCCGAGGTACCGTTCACAATGAAGGTCTCGATTCCGGATGCTTCCAGCTTGGCCACTAGCCGGTCCCAGTGCTCGGGAGTGACGGATATGGCGATGTGATGCAGGCCTCCGAGCACTTCCCGGTACTCCCCGAGGTCAAGACCGGGGAAGTCGAAGTACGCCAGGTAGTTGTCATGGCCGACATCGAAGAAGAAGTGGGTGGATCCGCGGTAGTCCCGGTTCTCGAATAGCTCGACGAGCGGAAACTCGAGGAGGTCTTGGTAGAAGGTGATGGTTCGTCCGACATCGCTGGAGAGCAAGGCGAAGTGATGGAGACCCCTGGCCGATGAGGCCGGTCGATCGCCCAAAGGTCGGAGGTGTTGGGCCTTCAAGATCTCCCACTCATCGCTTCGGTCGATGTCACTCCCGTGCTCAGGCATTGGTCTGTCTCCTTTCTGTAGAACTGTACCCACGCAACAAGGGACAGAGCCGGGTGGGCCTACGGCGTCGGGCGTCCCGTCTGCTGACCTGAAACGGTACAGGTGCATTAGGGGGGAACGACGCTGTTCCCGCTTCCAGAGGCACCCTGGCTGAACAGCAATTCGGCATTGTGTAACGTGACAAACCCACCAAGTAGTTGCACTCACAACCAACTCGCCCCTGCTCCCGACCTGGGGCTTACTGTGTCGGGATGTCAGAGAAATGGCGGTCCGAATGGCGGCGGGTCGGCGGGTCGGCGGGTCGGCGGGTCGGCGGGTCGGCGGGTCGGCGGGTCGGCGGGTCGGCGGGTCGGCGGGTCGGCGGGTCGGCGGCGGGATCATGACCGTCACGTTCCTGGCGGGCGGGGCGTGGATCTCAGCTTCCCAGACATTCTTTTCCGGTGACTGTTCAGGTCCCCTGACCGCACCGTCCACTACCTGCAACTACGACGCGCGTATCGTTGGGAATTCCGGCCGACGACTCTCCCCCCAGTGGTGA
>JADGOF010000188.1 GCA_017883105.1 Acidimicrobiales bacterium | reverse complement strand
CGAGGCCAGTTCGGGGATGGGGTCGATGATGCCCTGGGGATAGGACGGGGCCGACCCGACGATGAGCACGGTGTCGCTGTCCACCGCGTCCGCCATGGCGTCCACGTCGGCCGAGTAGTCCGGTCGGACCGGGATGCGGCGGGACTCGACGTCGAAGTAGTGCGCGGCTTTCTCGAACGCGGCGTGGGCACTGGTGGCCAGCACCATGTTGGGACGGTCGACGCCGTGCTCGGCCCGTCCCCGGTCCCGGGCCGTCTTGGTGGCCTGCAAGAGCGACTCGGTGCCTCCCGAGGTGAGGAAGCCGCGGACGTCGGGCGTCTCTCCGGCGGGGAGGCGGTCGGCGCCGAGCAGGCCGGCGGTGATGGTCACGATGTCGTGCTGCATGCGCCCCAGGCTGGGGAAGACCATGGTGTTCAGTGCGTTCTCTGCCGAGTACAAGTTGGCCGCCCGCTGGAGGAGTCGGAGTACATCGTCACCGGCGGTGTAGACCAGACTGAAGACGCGTCCACCCCGCCAGTCCCGGTCATCGGCGCGCAGCTCGGCCATCTGGGCGAGCACCTGGTCGGCGTCGATGCCGTGGGTGGGGAGGCGGACGTCAGGGGGTCGGGTGGCCATGGTCGCAGCCTAGAAGCGGCCTCACGGCACGGCACGGCACGGACCGCAGGCGAGCGTGCATCCTCACGGCGGCGACGGGTGACGGATCAGGCGCCGAACAACAGTCGCGTGGTGGTCTGCCAGGCCAGTTGGTCCTGCATCGGATTGTACTTGCCGTTCTCGCCGTAGAAGAATCCCCACCACCACCAGATCCCGACACCGTCCACGCGGTTGCCACCGTCGATCGAGTGCGACACCGCCATGGTGGCAGTGGAGATGTTCTCGACCGCCGGATTGTGCCACCGGTTCTTCTTGTACGACGGGAGCACCGGCACAATACGGGCCGAGGCCGATGTCTTGGTGGAGTAGTAGGCCAGACTGGCCGACACCCAGGCCTCGTAGGCCGGCACCGTCTTGATCCCGCTGTCGTAGTAGAGGGGGTCGATCTGATCGACCCGCCCCGACACCGCCTGCAGGTAGGTGGGGCTCCATCGGGCGGTATCGGCTGGCGCCACCACCGACAGCCGGATGGCCAACCCCTGGGCAGCCAAGGCTCCATCCACCTGGGTCAGCAGGGCCACATAGCCCGGCGTCGTCGGGTACGGCTCGAGGTCCAGCTGCACGCCGGTCACCCCCAGGTCCACGATGGAGATGATCCCGACGACCATTGCGGCGCGGGTCGCCGGATTGTCGAGATCCAGGTCCTTGCCGACCCGTCCGTTCAACACCGCCGTGATGTCGATGGTGCGCGCATGGGCCTGGTCGTACTTCGACGCCTGGGCCACCCACCGTCGGACCATGGCCTTGTCGGTGACGGAAAGCCCTAACGCCCCGGCCGGAGCGAAGCCGGCCAGCTCCACGAGCGCCTGGTTGATGCCGAAGGAATCGAGGTCGGCCAGGTAGCCGGTCACCTGTGCATCCGTCTTGTTGGAGTGGACGAACCCGGCAGGAAGATAGGTCAGCACGGGCGACACCGGTCCGGCGGACGCGGCGGGAGGGCTGAGGCACGGGACTCCGATCGCTGCCATCACCATCAGGCCCGCCGCCACGCGGGAACGGCGGCGGGAACGGCTCATGTGGCAGAGCCTAGGCAATGCCACGAGTCGTACGGTACCTGCGAGCGGCCGCCTCGGGGATCAGGTGATGTCGCGCCGAGTAAGGATGAACGACCCGAGGGCCGCGAAGAACAGTCCGTATCCCAGCATCAGCAGGGCTCCCTGCCACCAATTGAACAGCCCAAAGTCGGCCCCTCGGTCGCGGGTGAGGTTTGCCGCAGCCACGGCGGCCCCGGTGGGGACCCATTTGAAGGCGCTGTGGACCAGGCTGGTCAAGATGCCCTCGAGGATGATGAACCATCCCAGTACCACGATGATGGCTGCCACCTGATTGGTCAGGACCGACCCGACGCCGACGCCGAGGATGGCGAAGAGGGCGAACACCAGAATCATCCCCGGGGCCACGGCGGGAATCTGGTGGACCAGGTCGGAAAAGGATCCGCCCCGGGCCGACAGGGTCAGGCCTCCGCCGATCACCGTGGCCACCAGCATGATCACCGCCAGGGCGGCTCCGAGGATGGCGGAGGTGAGCAACTTGCCGGCCACCAGCGTGGCCCGTACCGGGGTGACCAGAAACGATGTGGTCACCGTCTTGTGCCGGAATTCGCTGGTGACGAGGAGCGTGCCGAGCAACAGCGCGAAGAGGTATCCCTGGAAGCCTGATCCGACCAGATTCCGGAGCTGCTGGGTGGTGTGGGGCACGGTGTAGCCCGGGGAGACGAACGTCCCCCCGCCGCCCCGGCCGTTGGTATCGGGACGGGTCAGGAAGATCGCGAGGATGAGAAGAGCGTTGATGATCAGGGCGATGCCGGTCAATACCCACGGCACCGCGGTGGTGCGCAGCTTGAGCCATTCGGAACGCATGATGCGGATCACGATGAACCTCCCGGCATCGAGCCCGGCCCGGCGTGGTTGCCGCCCATCAGGCCGGGATCGGTGGCATCGAATCCATGGGTCAGGCTGAGGAAGACGTCTTCGAGGCTGCCCCGGTCGTGGACCAATTCGTAGAGGACGATCTGGTTCTGAGCGGCGAAGGGTCCGAACCACTCGGGGGTGGCACCGTCGATGGTCATCATGTCGGGTGCGGTCTGACGGTAGGCCACCGGAATGGCATTGAGGAGGGTGATCAGCCGGGCCATCTCCGGCGTCCGGATGCGCATGCCGGTGCTCGTTCCCGCCCGGCTGGCCAGTTCGGCCAGAGTCGTCTGGAGCACCAGCTTGCCGTGGGACACGATGACCACGTCATCGACCGTCTCCTCCATCTCGGAGAGCAGATGGGACGAGACCAACACGGCGTGCCCGATCGATGCCTGATGCCGGATGAAGGTGCGCAGCCACTGGATGCCTTGCGGGTCGAGGCCGTTGGAGGGCTCGTCCAGAATGAGGATCTGCGGGTCGCCGAGCAGGGCGGTGGCCAACTGGAGTCGTTGGCGCATTCCGAGGGAGAACTTCCCAACCCGTTGGCGGGCCACCTCGGACAGCCCGACCAGATCGAGCGTCTCGTCCACCCGCTCGAGCGGGATCCCCGCGCCGATGGCCACCGTCTTCAGATGGTCCTCGGCCCGGCGGGACGGGTGGAAACTGGTCGCCTCGAGCACCGCCCCGACGTGGCGGACCGGATGGTCGAGATCGACATAGCGCTTCCCGCTGAAGGTGGCGGTGCCCTTGGTGATCGACACCAGGCCCAGCAGCACCCGAAGGGTGGTCGTCTTGCCTGAGCCGTTCGGCCCGAGGAATCCAGTGACCCGACCTTCGGCCACTTCGAAACTCAGGTCGTCGACGGCGTGCACGGGGCCGAACCGTTTGGACAGTCCGTGGACTTCGATGGCCGAGGGCATGCCAGACGGTAGCCCGACAGGTGGGACAATCCAGGTCATCACCGTGCCGGCCGGCCGGCGACCGGTCGGCTCAGACCTCGGCGTAGATGTCGGAGGGGAGCAGGAGCCCGATGGCCACGACCAGTTCGTCGTGGACCCGGTTCATGTTGCTCCATCCGTTGACCCAACCGACGAGGGCTGAGTACCACACGTGCCCGAGGATGCGGGCACGGTCGCTGAGATGGGTCGGATGGGGCTCGCCGATGGCCCGGGTGATGATCCCCTCCATGAGGATCGAGACCTGCTGCTGGCACTCGATGGCGGCAGGGTCGGGGGAAGCCAGGGCGGTGAACACCGCTCCCACCAGTTGGGGCTGGCGTCCCATGGACCGGAGAGCCCGGTCGAGGGCGTCGATGACCCGGGCGGCTGCGGTATCCCCCAGGGCCGGGAGCTGGGCCAGTTGGCTGTCCAACTGCTCGACCCAGTAGACCAGGGCCGCGGCCAACAGGTGGTCCTTGCTGGTGAAGTACCGGTAGACGGTGCCCATGGCCACATCGGAGCGGGCGGCCACGTCGCGCATCTGCACGGCTTCGTACCCTCCCTCGAGCCCGAGCGACATGGCGGCGTCGACAACGCGTTGTCGACGAGCCTGCTGGGCTCGCGTCAAGGTGCGGGGCACCGGGCCGTTCGCCATGACCGTTTACCCTACTCGCCAGGGGTTTCGTCTCCGAAACTGCGGCCCCGTGCCCGCTCGGCGCCACCAGGCACCCTCGGTGGGCCACCCGTGGGGGCGGCAACTTCTGACGCCCCGTCATCTCCGCCCGTCCATCGGTACCATGGTCGGCCATGGCCATCCCCGACGACCCGGAGCTGATTGCCACCACCGATGGTCGGGTGCCGGGCCGCCGAGGCCGGGCCACCCGTCAACGGCTGTTGGAGTGCACCACCGAACTGCTGGTGGCGACGCCGTGGCGGTCGATCAAGGTGATCGACATCGCCCGGCAGGCCGGGACTTCGCCGGCGACGTTCTACCAGTACTTCGAGAACGTCGAGGTGGCCATCACCGTCCTGGCCGAGGAGCTGGTCGAAGGGGCGGGCGCGCTGGCCGGGCTGGTTGACGGAGACTGGTCGGAGCAGGCCAGCTGGTCGACCGCGGTGGCCGTGGTCGAGGGGTTCATGGACTACTGGGAGCGCAACCGGGCTGTGTTCCGGGTGGTCGAGCTGACCACGGTCGAGGGGGACCTGCGGTTTCAGGGACTGCGAGTGCGCGCGCTCAATGCGGTGACGGTGACCCTGGCCCACGTCATCGCCACTAACGCCGAGGGCTCGGGATCACCGGCCGGCGCCGATCCGATGGCCGCCGCCGGGACACTGATCGCCATGCTGGCCCAGGTGGCCGGCCACCGTTACGGATTCGAGTTCTGGGGAATCCGCACCGCCTCGCTGGTCGACAGCCAGGCCCGGTTGCTCCACTGGTCGGTGACCGGTCGGGCGGCACCCGTTGGCGCCAAGGTGGCCGGGTCGGACGCGCCACCGCCGCGGACCGGCCCGGTGGTCGGGGGCGGCGCGGCCTCGGCGCGCACGGCAGAGGTCAAGGCGGCGGCGAAGGCGGCGGCGGCGAAGAAGGCGGTGTCGAGGCCCAAGGGGAAGTAGGTGCTCGGATACGGCTGCGTCGTCGATCAGGCCCGGTTCGCTGGCACCCGGGAGATATCGTTCGGATTGGCCAGGAGCATCACCGCACAGCCACCGGGTTGACCGGCGAGCCGAGGGCGTTGGTGAACGGCAGCGGCGTGGCGTCGAGCAGGAACTCGTACCGTCCGTCCGCGGCACAGGCGTCGGCC
>JADGOF010000008.1 GCA_017883105.1 Acidimicrobiales bacterium | reverse complement strand
AAACCCAACCGTGGTGAGATGTAGGCCCCCTGCCGTCCCTCCCAACTCGCCATCGGGTGACCTCGAAGCGTGGCACCCTCCCGGCCATCGGGGGAAGCCCGCCCGGCGAATGTGGAGTCGGATGCCTCGGACAGCGGGTACAGGACGAAGCGGAGAACGAGACCTCTCCCACGGGAGGCTCCAGCCAAGTTGTCTGACCCTCACCGATACTGGTGTCAAGCTCGGACTGCCTACCTGTGCCCCGCCATGATTCAATGAAGGCTCCAAGTGCCACTGTCGAAGGTGACGAATGATGCGCAGAGCAGCATTGGTTGGATCGATCTCACTGACCATCTTGCTGGCAGGTTGCGGATACAGAGCAGTTGCACCGGCTGGATCGTCCCGAAGCACATCGAGACCTTCATCATCGACCACCACGACCACGAGGGCTGCACCCCAGGTGGCACCGATCGGCACGGCGATCGGTTTCGTCGACTACGCAAGAGATTTCTCGGGGAGGGACACTCGGGTCGAGAGAGCCACGATCAGACTGGTAGCGTGATCGATCCAGCCACATTCACCGCTGGACAAACCCCTCCGCCATGGGCCATGTCGAGCGGTGGAGGCCGCTGGGTCGGCATGCGGTTGGAGGTGACCGATGTTGGTCCGGAGGGACTTGGCACCCCGGCAGAGACCCGGCGCTACCAACCAACCCTCGAATTCCCGACTGATCGGAACTTCCTGACCACACGCATGGCGCTGCCCCTCGACATCGTTGGTTGTCCTGCCCTGAAGTACTACCTCCTGCCCGGCACGACGACTACCGGTTGTGTGGCCATTGAGATCCGACCAGGGTCATCGCTCAGAACGCTGGACGTGGTGCTGGCCTTCGGCGGTCTTGGTGGCGACACTCGACCAATCGCCGAATGGAGCCTGCCTCAGGTCGAAGGCTGACCACCGGCTTCGCCGGGTAGCCTGTGGCGCTCGCCGACGAGTCGCCCCGAAGTGCCTGGTGCACCTTCACCCGACGATCGGGGACACGCCGAGCCCCCCCCAGCGGGCCGGATCCCTCGAATGGGAGGTGGTCATGCCAACTATGACCGAAGACAGACCGATGCCGGACCACCGGCGAGGGAGATAGCCGAAGGTGTTCCGCTCCGGCGAGCGAGGGTCAACAGGAAGTCGTCACCCTCGGACGGCCACATCGACTCCACGTCGAAGCCGAGGTCACCGAGTTCGGTCCTGATCGCGTCGGCCGTGAACTTGGTGCTGATCTCGGTAAGCATCTCCTCTCCCGATCGGAACACGAGTTCGAGGTCGAGGTCGGACACGTGGATCTTCTGGTACTCCACGGAGCGCAACCACATCTCGATGCGTTGATCGGCCTCGTTCCAGCGGGCCACATGTTCGAAGCGGGTCGGATCGAAGTCGGCCCCCAGCTCGCGGTTTAGCACGAGGAGGACATTGCGGTTGAACTCAGCGGTGACGCCGGCGTCGTCGTCGTAGGCCCGCACCAACCGTGCCCGGTCCTTCACCAGGTCGGTGCCCAGGAGGAGGCAGTCGTCGGGGCCCATCACTGCGCCCAGGTCGGTGAGGAATCGCCGCCGCTGACCTGGGTCGAGGTTTCCGATGGTGCCACCGAGGAAGGCGAACAGGCGTCTTCCGTCGGTGGGGAGCTGATTGAGGTGCCGATGGAAGTCGCCGACCACCGCGCACACCTCGAGGCCGGGGTACTCGGCGGAGAGGGTGGTGGCCGCCTTCCACAAGGTGGTATTGCTCACGTCGAGGGGTATGAACCGGCGCAGGCTCCCGTTGGCCTGCATGGCGTCGAGGAGGAGACGTGACTTGTCACAGGTCCCTGCGCCCAACTCGACCAGGACGTCGGCCCCCGAAGCCGACACGATGTCTTTGGCGTGGGTCTCGAGGATCCCCCGCTCGGCCCGCGTCGGGTAGTACTCGGGCAGTCTCGTGATCGCGTCGAACAGGCGGCTGCCCCGGTCGTCGTAGAAGTAGACGGGAGGGATCTGCTTGGGCCGGGAGGTGAGTCCGGTCCGGACGTCGCGCTCGAGCGCCCTGCGGAGGTCGTCAGCCGATAGGTGGACGTCGATGGTCGGGGTGATGACGGGATTCATGACGGGCCTGCTTTCTCGGCTTGTCTCGAGCGCCTCGGTTGCTCCAGGAGGGGAGCCACCGTGTCAGGCGTTGCGGGCCATCCGCACTCCGGTGAACGCCCAGCGGGCCCGAGGATGGAAGAAGTTGCGGTAGGTGGCGCGGATGTGGTCCGGCGGGGTCGCACATGACCCGCCCCGGAGCACGTACTGGTTGACCATGAACTTCCCGTTGTACTCGCCGACCGCGCCGGGTACCGCCTCGAACCCCGGATAGGGGCTGTAGGCGGAGGAGGTCCACTCCCACACGTCACCATACGGGCTCGACCCGGCACCGGAACCGGCGACGGGGCTCGGATGGAGGACGCTGCGATCCAGAAGATTGCCGTTGGTGGGTCGATCGGTGGCGGCGACCTCCCACTCCGCCTCGGTGGGAAGTCGGAAGCCGGCCCACCGGGCGAAGGCATCGGCCTCGTAGTAGCTGACGTGGCAGACCGGCTGTGCGGGATCGAGGACGGTGGGGCCGCCAAGTGTGAATTGGCTCCAGCCGGTGCCGGTCGGTGACCAGTAGAGAGGGCACTCCCATCGTTCCGACGTCACCGTCGCCCAGCCGTCGGAAAGCCACAGATCGGGACGGTGGTACCCGTCGTCCTCGATGAATGCCAGCCACTCTCCGCATGTAACCGGTCGGTCGGCGATGGCGAACGGCTCGAGGTACACCTGGTGCCGGGGGAACTCGTTGTCGAACCCGAAGCCCTGGCCCTTGTGGCCCACCCGGCAGAGGCCCCCGGGGTGCGAGGTCCAGGTCGTGGATCCTGCCTCATTCGGCAGCGGCGGCACGATGGCGACGTAGGCGGGACGTAGGGGATTGAGGGAGAGCACGTGTTTGATGTCCATCAAGAGGAGTTCTTGATGCTGCTGCTCGTGCTGAATTCCGAGCTCGACCAGTGTGGCGACCGGTTCGTCCAGCGGACCCGCGAGAAGTGAGCTCATGGCCCGATCGACGTGCTGGCGGTACTCGGCGATCTCCTCGACGCCGGGCCGTGACAGCAGCCCCCGGTCGGCACGCGCGAACCGGGGGCCGATCGCCTCGTAGTAGGAGTTGAACAAGAAGCCGTAGTCGGGGTGGAACGGGCGGTAGCCGTCGAGGCCCGGTATCAGGAGGAACGTCTCGAAGAACCATGCGGTGTGGGCTCGATGCCACTTGGTCGGGCTCACTTCGAGCATGGACTGGACGGTCTGGTCCTCTGCCGACAACGGACGGGCCAGGGCCTCGGTGTGCGAACGGGTGGCCACGAACCGTTGTGCGAGTAGCTGCTCGTCCATGTTGGTCAGAAGATCGGCCATTCCGGCACCTCCCGGTTCGCCATCGGGATCGTTGCTGCGGCCCACCGATGGCCTCGGCACCGCTGCTCTCGAAGAACTTACCCGGTCGTGCGCCGCGTCGACCGCGCGGGACCCGCCTGCCCCCCTTCGGTCGAAGGGAGGGTTCGAGGACTGGAATACGGTGATGGCCAGGTCAAGGGAGTCATCGGTCGTGGGCAGGTGCATCCGCGGATCTGGTGGCCACGTGTTGTACGCCCTGACTGACGGGTCGGGGACCAGAGCCGCCCCGCTTGCGAGCGACCCGGGGTTCAGCTGCGCCGAGTGGCCTTCAATGCGACGGGGTCCGGGGGGCGACCAACTCGATGGCGATACCGTCCGGGTCGCGCAGTTGCAGCGAAGGGTTGCCGTTCTCCGACACCACGCCGGGGTGGTCGATGCCGATCCGGGTGAGGTGATCGGCCCACTCTTGGAGGATGTCACCGTCAGCCACGGCGAAGGCCAGATGGTCGAGGCCCCGACCGGCCGACTGGGACCTGCTCTCGCCGGCCGGGTCGGGGCTTTCCAGTGCCGACGGTACAGCCGCCCGGGCTGTCAGCACGATCACCACCCCGGCGGGCCGATGGCGGAGGGCGACGTAACCGATGTCAGGGTCCGCGAGGTGGCTCTCGAGCCCGAGGACGGCGGCATACCACTCGGCGCTTGTCGGCACGTCCGACACGCACAGCTGCACGTGGGAGAACCCGGTCATCGGGCCAACCTTGGAACGTGGGGCATCGTCGGTCACGGCGCGGTTCCGCCGGTTGGGGTGGGCTCGAGGCCCGGGGTCGGGACCACGATGGCGGGTGACTCTGCCCCCCCATCGACCTCGAAGACCTTGCCCGTGACCCACGAGGACGCGTCCGACACGAGGTAGAGGACGGCGCATGCCACATCCTCGGGTTCCCCGGGCCGGTGCATCGGTGTTCCGTCGAGGAACTGCCTGCGCAACTCGTCGTCGGTGAGAACGAACTCCAGCGATCGGGTGGCCACACCCCCGACGTCGATCGCGTTGACCCGCACCCGCGGGGCCAGTTCGGGGGCGATGTTGCGGGTCATGCGGTCGAGGGCCGCCTTGGCCGAGCCGTAGGCCACGAACATCGTCTGGGTCATGCTGGCTGAGCGCGACGAGATGTTGACCACAGCCCCACGGCCGACCGTGTCCACCATCTGGCGGGCGGCCAGCTTGGTCAGGGTCAACGGCGCTGTGACATTGAAGGCGAAGGTGCGGGCCATGAACCCTTCGCTGGTGTCCATCGCGGCCCGGGGCATCGCCCCTCCGGCATTGTTGACGAGGATGTCGAGGCGGCCGAACTCCTCGACCGTCCGCGCGACGAGGTGTTCGCTGTCGGACGATACGGTGACGTCGGTGGGAACCACCAGCGACCGTCGGCCGCGTGCGCGGATCTGGCCGGCAACCTCGTCGAGGTCCGACTCGGTGCGAGCGGCAAGCGCCACGTCGGCGCCAGCCTCGGCCAACCCGATGGCGATGCCCCGTCCGATACCCAGTCCGGCTCCGGTGACGATGGCGACCCGGCCCTCGATGCCGAACCGGTCGAGGATCATCGCCCACCTTCTCCGACGGTCCCGCGCCCACGTCGGTGCAGGTCGAGGGAGGCCCGGCCGGCCACCAGGGGCAGGTCCAGATAGGTGAGCAGGCCGGGTTGGGCTGAGCACACGTAGGGGATCGCGTTCACGCAGTGCATGGCGGTGGCCACAACCCCCGGGTTGCGAGCCAGTCCCGCTTCGATCGACTCGGGGTGCAGTTTCTTGAACGTGGTGAGGCAGCTCGGATCACCGGTGACCTCGACCTCGAAACGCTCGCCCTCGGGACCGAACTTCCAGCCCGGCTCGAGGTGGTCGTCCCCCATGAGCCAGTTGACAGCGGCGGTGACCACCGGTTCATCGCCCACCAGGGCCTCCCATCTGAACCGTTGGGCGGCCACGGTCCCCGGCTGGATTGGCCCGATGGGCGAATCGATCGGTGCGGTCGCCACCGCCATCTCGTGGGTGATGCGCAGTTGGGGCTCGATGGCGAAACCCAGCTCGTCGGCCACCATCAGGACCGATTGACGGAAGCCGGCGCCGAGGGCGTCGGCCATGATGCTGGTGCGGGCCTCTTCGGGAGTCTTGCCGAAGAGCATCCAGTCGCGCACCACGTCGGGGGCACCGTAGGTGCGGATGTCCGAGAACTCTTCGGCGCGCACATGGGTGATCGAACCCGACAGGGCCGAGATCATGAGTGGGAACCGCTCGGTGATGCCGCCGGGGTGGATGCCGGTGCCGTGCAAGGTGACCCCGGCCTGCCTGGCCACCGAGTCGAATCGCTCACGCTCCTGGGCCGGTGGGTAGAACCACCCCAGTGGGGTCACCACGTTCTTGCCCGACCGGAGGATGGCGGCCACCACCTCGGGGTCGGCCATGAACGGGCTGTACAGAACGCAGTCGGCTTCGGTCGCCAGCAACCCATCCACATCACCGGTGGCCGTCACTCCGACCGGTTCACGGCCCACCAGCGTGCCCAGGTCGACCCCCTCCTTGGCCGGGCTGTGGACCCACGCCCCGGCCAACTCGAGGTCGGGATGGTCGAGCACCCCCTCGATGGCGGCACGACCCACGCCCCCGGTCGCCCACTGGATCACTCGATAGCTCATGTGGCGATGTCCTTTGACTAGAGGTAGGGAGCTGCACTTGTCTGTTCGCATATTGCCACCGACTCGCGGGTCGGACCGGGGTCGGGGACCTGGGCGGCTGGTCCACCGCGCCCAGCTGTTCCTTCATGGTCCCCATCGGCCGGGCCCTCGGTGAGTGCGGCAGCCCGCGACCTGCTCACCACACCTGCTCGGTGCGTGTCCTGTGTGCCTGGGCCCTACTGCATCGCCACGGGACACGCCTACCCGGGAACCGGGGCGGACGAGCAGACACTCGCCGAGTCTGTCGGCGTGCCGGCTCCGACACCGAGCACAGGGCCTGGCTACCGCTTAGTGGTCGCCGACGGGGGCGTCTTCGCCTACGGCGATGCCGGCTTCTTCGGTTCCGGTGGCGGCACCGCACTCGCCAAGCCGATCGTGGGCATCTCCTCGACACCCGACGGGGGCGGCTACTGGCTGGTGGCCGCTGACGGCGGCGTCTTCGCCTACGGGGACGCGATCTTCTCCGGTTCGGCTGGCTCGATGGCCCTCAACAAGCCTGTTGTGGGCATGGCCGCCTGACTGCCTCGGATGGGATGAACGCCCGGAACTAGATGCCGATACCGCCCGACGCCTTCGACAGGTTCGCCGGCCTTCCGTCCCTGGTGCCAGCAGTGCCGCAGACATGACGGGGTAGCCGACGCGCCTACGATGGACGTTGGTGAATGGCATCGCTTGCCGCACGTACGGTGTCCACAGGTGTCAGGGCGCCATCGCCCGTGGCGTCACCCCGTGGTCGCAGGCGCTCCGTCCGAGCGAGCGTGGCGAGCGGACGCAGGGCGGACGGATGGAGAGGGTCGGGACGACCAGGTGAGGATCGGGCCACTGCTGGGACCCCTCGTGCTGCTCAGGCACGGTACGAGCCAGGCGAATCTCCAGGGGCGTGTCGCCGGTTGGCAGGACGTCGACCTCTCGTCCGAGGGCGTGGACGACTCGCTCCGGGCGGCACGTGCGCTGATCTCTGCCGGCATCACCGTCGATGTGGCCCACGTCAGCGTGTTGCTCCGCGCGCGCCGGACCGCCGAGATCATCGCCGAAGAGATCGGCCTTCCCCGCGAGGCCATTCGCGAGACCTGGCACCTGAACGAGCGTCATGCCGGGGCGTTCCAAGGCATGACCAGGGACGAGATGATCCAGAACCATGGCAGGGAGCCGGTACGGGCATGGAAGAACGACTTCGGTGTCCGTCCACTCCCGATGCAGGAGAGCGACAGCCGTCACCCTCGCCACGACCCTCGGTACTCGGAGGTCCCCCGCCACCTGCTCCCGTCTGGAGAGGCGAGCAGCGATGTGCTCGAACGGGTGATTCCCTACTGGAAGTCCGAAGTGGAGGGAGACCTTCGCATGGGGAAGGGTGTCCTGGTGGTCACCCACGAACACGTGCTGCGGGTGCTGATCGGATACCTCCGTAACGACGGAACGTCCACGCTGGGCGGCGGGCCTACGCCGGGGCGGATTCCCTGGCTGATCTGGCTGAACGCAGAGGACGGACGGCTGGTGAGCACCGAGGAGCTCAGTGGGGTGGCGTCGAGGCCGGAGGAGTAGCGCGCGTCGGATCGGCCCGAAGCTTGCGGCGTTCCCGACGCTGGCAGCTGCACCCGTTGGTTACGCCCCCGATGGGACAAGGGTCGCGTTGGTCCAGCGGAGTGGGGTCCACACCACCGGGTGAAACGCCAACGGGGTCCCTCGCCCCACCCCGTACACCGTAAGACCGGCTGCCGACCACGACGGAATGTCGGTCACTCCTGCCGCATCGAAGACGACATTGCCCTCCATGGCGATGGCCAGCTTCGAGGGATCGATGGCTCGGAACTCCGCTGAGGTCGTGGTGATCACCACCGCATCGGCCCCGCGGACCGCCTGGTCGACGCTGTCCACCCGTCTGCCACGCGCCAAGTCGGCATGTACCAGCGGATCGTAGGCCCGCACGGTGGCTCCGGCCTTGTCCAGCTGCTCAACTATGTGGAGCCCTGGAGAGTCCCGCGTGTCATCGGTTCCGTCCTTGAAGGCCAGACCGAGGACCGCGATGCTCCTGCCCACGAGCGATCCAAGGGCCGTCTCGAGCTTGCCGACGATGACCTCGCGGGCGTGGGCGTTCTGCTCTTCTGCGGCTGCGGCCAACAGCGTTCGGGTGCCGACCGACTCGCCGATGGCCCTGAAACCGGCCACGTCCTTGGGCAGGCATGATCCGCCGTAGCCGGGTCCCGGTCGCAGGAAGGCCGGTCCGACCCGTTGATCAGCTCCGACGCCGGCGAGGACGGTGTCGGCGTCGGTCCCGAGGGCGTCGCAGAGCTGGGCAACCTCGTTGGCAAAGGACACCTTGATGGCGAGGAAGGTGTTGGAGGCATACTTGACGAGCTCCGCCCCCCTCCGGTCGCAGCGGATCACGGGGCTTGCCGGCGGGTACAGGCTTGCTACCAGGTCGGAGACGTCATCGTGCTCGGCGCCGACGACGACCCGATCCGGCGCCAGGAAGTCCTCGATGGCTCGCGATTCGCGGAGGAACTCCGGGCTGGATGCCACCCGGATCCGCACACCCGGTGCTGCCTCTTCGGCGCACACCAGCTCGAGTGCCTCGCACGAACCAGGGGGCACGGTGCTCTTGACCACGACGACAATGTCGCCACCGGCGCCTTTCGCCACCTGTCGGGCTGCTTGAGCCAGATAACTCAGGTTCGGTTCGCCACTTGGTCGAGGAGGCGTCCCCACACAAAGCAGCGCTACCTCGGCCTGCACCAGCGCGGGAGCGACCTCGGAGAAGAACTCGAGACGTCCCGACGCCCGTCCCTTTGCAACCAGTTCCTCGAGTCCCGGTTCGTAGATCGGCATCTCGTGCCGACGGATCATGGCGAGCCGATGCGGATCGCTCTCGACACAGCTCACACGGTGACCCAGATGGGCAAGGCATGCCGCCGCTGTCAGCCCCACGTAGCCGGCACCGATGACGCACACCCGGCGCTCTGCCACGGCACCTTCGTCCGCGACACCCACTCCCTCTGTCGCAACGTTGACCATCACGTGCTCCTCTCGTTGCCCTCTCGATTCGAATGGATCGCCCATGTTCAGACGCGTGGCGCCGCGAAGTCGGAAGGGATGGGGAGACCGGCATCGCCGGTCGGTGCAGCCGCGACGTACAGGTCCCGGTAGGCAGTGCGCGCGTTCACCAGCTGTCTATGGGTCCCGTGCTCGATCATCCTTCCCCGAGACAAGACCGTGATCCGGTCTGCATTGTGGACGGCATTGAGCTGATGGCTGACGATGAGGGTCGTCCGGCCTTCGCTCAAGCGGTCCAGAGCGTCGATGACCACCGACTGGGTCGTGGCGTCCAGTCCTGTTGTCGGCTCGTCGAGGAGGAGCACCTTGGCGTCGCGTGCCATGGCCCGAGCGACGGCCACACACTGACGCTGGCCTCCGGAGAGACCCGAGCCGGCCTCACCAACGTCGGTGTCGAATCCGTTGCGCAACCCGTCAAGCACGTCGTGCACACCGACGGCTCGGGCCGCGGCGACGGCGTCGGACTTCGATGTCCAGTTCGATCCGTAGATGATGTTCTCCCAGACCGTCGGGCGAAGGAGTGCAAGTTCCTGGGGAACAAGTGCGATGTGGCGGCGCAACCAGTCAAGGTCAAGATCACGGATGTCGAAGCCGTCGAGCCGGACAGCTCCGCCGCTTGGATCGATGAACCGCGGGACGAGCCGGAGCAGCGTGCTCTTCCCTGCGCCTGTGGACCCGACCAGAGCCTGGCAGTGCCCGCCCGCGATCTCCAGCTGAATGTCGTCGAGCACGACACCCGATCCGGGGTGGGAGAAGGAGACATGGTCGAACTCGATTCGGCCTTCGAGACGGGTCAACCGGCGCGCACCGGCTCGGCGCGGGACTTCTTCGTGGGTGGCGAGGATTTCGGTCACGCGTTCGGCCGATGCCTGGCCCACACCGATCGTGCCGGCCAGCTTCGCCAGTTGGCGGGCCGGCGTGTACATGCCGCCGAAGTACGCCGAAAAGAGCAGCAGGTCACCCGAGGTGAGGTGTCCGTTCAGCACCTGGGTACCCCCGAAGAGCATGACCAGTGCGGTGGAGAGCGTCATCAGCAGGGTGACCAGAGGGGTGAACCGGGACTGGAAGAGGACGGCGCGCCGGTTGGCCGTCAACCCCTGCGATGCCAGCACTCCGTAGCGGTCGACTTCGAGTTGCTCGGCACCGAAGGCCTGCACCACCGGTAGTGCAACGAGTATCTGCTGAGCGGCGGCCGTGGCCATGCCCTCGTTGCGACGTGCTTCTCGCTGCGCGGTCTTGATGGATCTCATGTAGTGCCGCATGACGATCCAGAGCACGGGTAGCAGGCTCATCGCCAACAGGCTGAACTGCCACTGGAGTACCAACATGATGACCAGCATCCCGACAACGGTCAGCGCGTTCTCCACGACGACCGGGACGACATTGACCACCACACTCTGCATTGCCTGTACGTCGCCGCCGAGGCGCGAAAGGAGATCTCCCAACCTCCGGCGCTGATGGAATGCAGCAGACTGCGCCGCGAGGTGACGGAAGAGTCGAGTCCGCAGGTCGAAGACCACGCGCTGACCGGCTCCGGCAAGCAGGGCGTCGGCACCGTAGGCGGTAAGGCCCAGGAGGACGGCGATCACCACCATGGCTCCCACCAGTACGTAGAGCCGCGCGGTGTGGTTGGTAGGCATCCACCACAGGCCAGGGGGTAGTGGGTGACTTGCGAACACGCTGTCGAAGATCACTTTGAGGGGCACGGGAGCGATCCACAGGAGCATCGCCCGAAAGACCGAGAAGCTGACGCCACCTGCGATGGCGAACCTCACGCCACGCAGATCGAGACCCCAATTCAGGAAGAAGATCCGATGATGTGGAGGCGCCACCGGCGATCGTCTCATTGCCCCACCGGCTGCTCATCGCGTACGCCGAGGACGACCTCGATGGTCCGGCGGGCAACCGCCATCCAGTCCAAGCGAGCGACAGCCCGAGCACGTCCGGCCTCGGCCAGGCGCGCCCGTCCGGCAGGATCAAGCGCCAGTTCCCGGATGGCCCGGTGAAGCGCGCCGGGGTCGCCAGGCTCTACCAGCATGCCGGTCGAGCCGACCAGCTCCCGGACCGGCGGGAAGTCGGACGCGACGACGGGAAGCGCGGAAGCCATGGCCTCTGCGACCTTGAGCGGTGAGAAGTAGAACTGGTCGCTCGGCAGATACGGTGCAGCCGCGATGTCCATGGCGGCGAGGAATCGGGGCACCTCCCGCGAGGGGACGGCACCGGTGAGGACAGCCTTCACCCTCCTTGGAAGGGAGCGGACACAACGTTCGATCTCTTCCCGTTGTGGACCGTCGCCCACGATGAGGAGTCCGAGATCAGCGCTCCGGCTCGCCTCCCCGATCGCCGCGATGAGCAACTCCACCCCGTGCCAGGGTTTGAGGCTCCCGGCGAATCCGACGACGATCAGTTGGTCGCCGAATTCGAGCCCGCTCCGAACCCCGGCGCGCCCGTGTATCCACCGATCTGGGGCGAGTGCCATGGTGTCAGCGCCGTTCGGAACTACCGTCGCGTCAGAGGCCCCATGTTCGAGGGCCCAGGCGGCAAGTGGGCCCGACACGGCGACCACACTGGCCCCCTGCAAGGCCTTGCACTCGGCCGACCTTGCCTCGTCAACGAGCTCCAGGGCGAAGTGGGTCAGCCGCTCGTCGGCAACCGGCGCGTTGACCTCGACGACACGGGGGAGTGCTCGATCTGTCGCTGTTGCAGTGCCGGAGCCGGCAAAGAGGCTGAGGCGCTCATGGATCCAGTCGGGCCGGTCTGCGTCGAGAGCGTGGCCCACCACATCGAAGAAGCGGCGAGATGCCTCAATCCTGGTGGCATCGCCTCCGGGTCCCGACCTGACCCTGCCGACGTCGACGGGTACCACGTCGACCGCCGCCGAACCCCGGGCGCTCAAGGGACCCACCACTTTCGCGGCGTAGAGCGTGATCGACGCACCTTGCCTGGTCATCGCGCCGCACAAGGCATCCACGTGGACGGATGCGCCCTTGGTTCCCCCGACGGGGATACCCGGGTCGGGAAGGAGATAGGCGACCCGACAGCCGTCGGCCACCCTGGATTCGGACGTCCGTTCCACTACGCGGGCATCTTGCTGGCGAGTGACTCTGCGGTTATCCGACCAAGAAGGAGGTCGGCGGGGAGCTCCACGCAGGATCGGTGAGCGAGATGGTCCACCACGAACCGGCGAGCAGCATCCCCCAGCAGTCTCCGGAGGGTGTCGTCGTCCGCAAGCGCCTCGAGCGCTCCGGCCATCGGTTCGGGTTGTCCCGTGGCAACCAAGAGCCCGGTCTCGCGGTCCCGGATGACCTCGGGGATGCCCGGCACGGTCGTGGCCACGACAGCCAGGCCACAGGCCATCGCCTCCAGCACCGAGTTGGGGATGCCGTCCCGGTCCCCGTCAGCCGTGATCACGCTCGCCTGGACGAACACGTCCGCCTGGTGATACTCGCGGATGATCTCCTGTTGGGTGCGAGGTCCGCACAAGGTGACCCGCGTGCCCAGCCCGAGTTTGGTCACGAGGGTGTGCAACTCATCCTTCTGGCCTCCACCGCCAACGATGCGGCACTCGAACTCCACCCCGCGCTCCACCAGTGCGGCGAGGCCCTCCAGAAGGACCGGATAGCCCTTTTTCGGCACCAACCGCCCCACTGCCAGGATCCGCAAGACTCCTTGTGGAGACACGCGTCGGGGACGTAGGGGACCGGGTTGGAACCGGTCGATGTCCACCCCGGGGGGGGCGAGGACAACCCTGTCGACCGGCACGTCCGTCGCAACCTCGGCTTGGGAGGCGACGATGCTCCGGAGCTCGCCGGCGGCACTCCCCGAACAGGCCAGGACGAACGTCGAGGCGGCGATCTTGGTTGCCAGGACCTCCGGTGTGGAGAGGTAGAGGTCCTTGGCGTGGGCCGCGAAGCTGAACGGCCGATCGGTGAGGAGGTGTACGTAGTACGCGACGCTTGCGGGCCCGTGGGCGAAGGCCGCATGGATGTGGTCTCCACCGACGCGCTCCATTTCGGCGGCCATCCGGCCCGCCTCCACGAAGTGCGTGGCCATGGCCCAGCTCGGCCCGGAACCGAGCACGTGCGCCGCAGCACGGGTCCACTGCCGTGGCCGGCGGCGAAAGATCAGTGCATGACTCCCGACGAAGTGGGCGTAGTCGCTCGCCTTCGCCCGCCATCCCTCTCCGGTGCGGAGATACGTCACGGGGCTGCGGACCCGGTCCACATCCGACTGCACGTCCTCCTCGTGAGGATCGGCGATGGCAAAGAGCCTCAGGTCGACGCCATGTGCCTCGAGCCCCAGGATCTCATCGAGGATGAAGGTCTCCGACAGACGGGGGAACCGCTTGGTGAGGTAGAAAACCGTCGGTGCAGTGGTCTGGTGAAGGTCGTCGATGCTCACGCCGGGACCCTCGCGACTTCCGGGCGCTCGACGGCCATGGTCGAAGTGACATCGCAAACGACCCGCTCGAGCGAAGCGATGACCCGCTCCCGTCCGCTCAGGTCGAGGCGCATGCGGACGGGGGACGCGGTGTGGGCGACGTCGGCCACCGCCCCGGCCAACCGGCGCGCCAGCCCGGGGCCACCCTCCTCCACCAGGTGCACCAGACCCCGAGCAGCAAAGACGCGGGCCCGCAACAACTGTTCGCGCCGGGGCCACGAACGGGGGACCGCGACCGTTGGCACCCCGAGGTGTACGAGTTCGCACAGGCTGTTGTATCCACCTCTGGTCACCACGCATCGTGCACCGGCGACCACCGCAGCGAGGTCGTGCACGTGCTCCACGATGACGGTCCGGGGAAGTGATGCGACTGCCGACCGCAGGCGGCGGCGGTCGTCCTCGGACATCAGCGGGCCCGTGCAAAGCACGGCGGCCACGCCGGCGCCGGCCGCGGCTTGGGCGGTGGCCACTAGGACCTCCACTCCGTCGCCACCACCACCGACGGTTCCAAGGACGTAGTCGACCCCGGCTGGCAGTCCCGGCGGGCGCACAGGATGCTGGGCGCGATCTCCTGTGACGAACCCGCAGTATTCGAGGCGGGACGCCACGGGCTCGGGGATCTGGTAGGCCCGCGCGAGGTCGAACATGTCACGGTCGCCGTAGACCAGAATCCGGTCGTACGCCGATTCGAGGGTCTCGTAGACCCGATTGGCCTGCCAGCTCGAACGCACCCGCTCGGGATCATCCAAGATGTCTCTCAGGCCGAGGACCACCTTCGTCGCCGGGCTGCGGAGGCCCAATTCGGCAAAGACCGGAAGCAGCTCACCCTTCATGCCCTGTGGGGCATGGTCCACCAGCAGCACATCCGGCTTCCACCGGGTCACGACGTCCAAGAGGACGGCGCTGCGGGCCCGCCGGACCAGTGAGATGCTGAGTGACGGATCGATCGATCGGTACTCGTCGTCGCCGGTCTTCACCACGGGGGGCAGCTGCACGCAGACCAGGCCGGGCGGGCGGTGCACCTGGCCGATGACCGGCGATCCTGAAGCGAGCACGACTCGTGGAGGACGGGTGCCCCCGAGCAGGTGCCGGGCGATGACCAGGTTCCACCGCAGATGGCCGAGGCCATACGTGTCGTGAGAGTAGAGAAGTACCTTTGACAACCGTGTCGGCGTGCTCATGCGGAAATAGCCACGTTGCGATCGAGGCGCTCCCGCACCCACGAGACCTCGCGTTCGAATCCTGCGGCGAAGGGCACCTGGGCTTGGAAACCGAGGAGCGAATGGGCGCGGCTCAGGTCGGCGGCGGTGACTCGGACGTCTCCGCGGGCAAAGGGGTGCTCGTCGATGGTCAACTCGGTACCGACAAAGGCTCGCAGTAGGTCCAATACCTCGAGGACACTCACATCGCTGCCTCCACCCACGTTGATCGCCAGACCGGATGCCGGGGCGTCAGCGGCGGCGACGGTGGCGACGACGACGTCGCACACGTACGTGAAGTCACGCCTCTGGGTACCGTCACCCAACAGCTTGATCGGCTGCCCGGTGAGCGCAGCTTCGGCGAAGAGGCGCAGGCCCATGTCCGGGCGCTGCCCGGGACCGTAGACCGTGAAGTAGCGCAATGCGACCGCCTCGAAGTCCGCGTCAGCATTGCGCAGGCAGAGTCGTTCAGACTCGAGTTTCGTCCGTCCGTAGGGTGAGATGGGGGCCAGGGCGGCATCCTCCCGGAACGGCGTCTGCCCGTTCCCATAGACCGAGGACGATGATGCGTAGACCACTCGGCGGACCCCTGCCTGGCGAGCTGCAGCAAGAACCCGCTTCGTGGCGAGGACGTTGTCATGCTCGTATCGATCTTCGTTGGTGAAGCTGGCCCGCACACCGGCTCTCCCAGCAAGGTGGAACACCACCTCGGCCCCCTCGAAGGCCCGCACCAGGTCCAACTCGACGAGGTCACCGACGATCAGGGAGATCCCCGAGGTCCGTACGAGTCCGGCGGCTCGCATGACCTTTTCGACCGGATCGTAACTGTCAGTGAAACCGTCAATTCCGGCCACGGTCCAGCCGTCCCGGACCAAGCGCTTGGACAGTCGGGATCCGATGAAACCGGCGACACCGGTGACGACGCACCGACGCTGCTCATACTCCGTTGGTTCCACTGCATGGGGACGAGTGACTGCTTGGACTTCCATAACGATCCCTTCGTGGGGTGGAGCTCGTCGAGGGGCGTGCCACTTGACGTAGCCGGACGGAGGGAAGCCTGCAGTGAGCAGATGAACTCCTGATTAGAGGGGGGTGAGCATTTCCTCACCTCTCCGTCCCTCGTCACGCCGACGACGTACGCACGTTGCTTGACGGAGCGCGCCCGGAGGTTGGATCCCGTGACGGGTGTGAGGGTCAGAACCTGCCGTTGACGGGCCGGCCGTTGACACACGATTCGCCGGTGGCCATCGGCACCCAAGTGGGAACCGTCGCGACGAGCGCTGACCGTGCAGGTAGTGATTGATCCTGTCGCCAGCATTCGCCGTACCGTAGAAGTAGTAGAACGAGTAGCCATAGCTGTGGTCGATGCCTTCTGGAAGTAGCGGGTGTCCGGGGGCAAGCTCCGCCACGTTGGCCGAACTGCAGATCAGCACGCCTTTCGCCGTATCGATCTGAGTGTTCGCGTAGTCCATTACGTTCCCGAACTGGCCGACTGCGGGATCGGGCAACCACGATCCGGGGTTCTGCTGGGCCGTTGCCGGTGCTTCCGACGTAGTCCAGGTGATCGGATTGATCACCAGAGCATGCCGAGCGGACGGCCTGACGGGGTTCGGGTCGCCGGTACTGGGCGGTGTTGTACGAGATGATCACTCCGGTGTCAGAGGGGCCCCTCGGCGAACTTCAGGAAGGGGTTCTGAGTGAGGCAGCCCTGCGTGATCGGACAACCGAGACGGAGCGCGAGGCCTTGTCCAAGAGCAGCGCCTTGTCCCGCGCGTTCCGGGTCATGGACGCCGCTCTCTCGAACTCCGTACGCGCCTCCTCTCCTCGCCCCAGGCGCTCCAGCAAATCGCCTCGGACGCTCGGAAGCAGGTGGTAGTCCTTCAGGGCCGGATCATCCACCAGGGTGTCGACCAGCTTCAGGCCGGCCGCGGGGCCATCCGACATCGAGACGGCGACCGCTCGGTTGAGCTCCACCACCGGCGACGGGGTCAGCGCCATCAGCTGGCAATACAGCTCGGCTATCGCCGTCCACTGCGTGTCCTCGTAGCGAATCGCCTGAGCGTGGCACCCAGCGATCGCTGCCTGAACGGAGTACGGACCGTGGCCCGCGAGCTCCAACGCCTCGAGTCCGCGGCGGATGAGCATCCGGTTCCACTTGGAGCGGTTCTGGTCGGCCAGCAGCACCGGCTCGCCGAGAGGGCCCGTCCGAGTTGCAATGCGGGAGGCCTGGAGCTTGAGGAGCGCGGCCAGACCATGGACCTCGGGCTCCGTTGGCATCAGGCCCGCAAGGACGCGAGCGAGGCGGAGCGCGTCCTCGCACAGTGCCGGGCGCACGAGGTCGTCCCCTGCCGTTGTCGAGTAGCCCTCGTTGAAGATGAGGTAGATCACCTCGAGAACCGACGACACCCGGGTAGCCCGGTCGGACCCGTACGGGACCTCGAAGGGGACTTGTGTTCTGGCAAGGGCACGTTTGGCGCGAACGATGCGTTGGGCGACCGTCGGCTCCGAAGTCAGGAACGCGCGAGCTATCTCCTCTGTTGTCAGCCCTCCCACTAACCGCAGTGTGAGCGCGATCTGGGCCTCCCGCGACAGCACGGGGTGACACGCGGTGAAGATCAGCCGCAGCAGATCGTCGTCGATGTCATCAGCGTCCCTCAGCTCGGGCGGCAGGACGTCCTCTTGGGCTCGCCCGACCTTAGCCAGCTTGCGGGCGTACGTCTCCTTGCGGCGTACGAGATCAATCGCGCGGTGTTTGGCGGTGGCCATGAGCCAGGCGCCCGGATTGTTCGGGACGCCTGACACCGGCCACACTTCGAGAGCAACGACCAGTGCGTCCTGTGCGAGTTCCTCGGCGATACCTACGTCACCCACGATGCGGGCGACACCTGCGATGACCCGCGCGGACTCGATCCTGAATACCGCCTCGACCGCTTCCGTAGCGCTTGGTACCGTCACGACCGCACATCAGAGCAGCCGCATGGGGGCGGGGCAAGCGCCGTTGGATCAACCTTCGGCGATCTCGCGGACCTCGGCGGTGACGGTCCAATGCTTCTCGTGGACTTGCAGGAACCGTTTGGTCCACTCGAGGGCCTCGGCCTTGTCCTTGGCTTGCAGAATGGCGTAGCCGCCGACGACTTCCTTGCTCTCGGTGAAGGGACCGTCCACATAGCTGAGATTGCCGCCAGACCAGGTGATCCTGGTTCCCTCGGAGGTGGGGGTGAGCCCGGCCGTGTCCAGCATGACTCCGGCCTTGGTGATCTCTTCGAACAGCGCGCCCATCCGCTCTGAGAGCTCGGGGCTGGGGTTCTCGGTAGGGGGATTCTGTTCGTCGATGCGGATCATCGTCAGGTAGCGCGGCATGGTGACTCCTCGGTCCGGAGAGCGGGGGCTTTCCCTGCCTCTCACCATTGCGTCGAATGGGGGCGGCCAGATCGACAGCTGCAATGGATTTTCCTGAGTGCCTGACGGATCGGCCACCGGCTCGCACGCGCCGCAAGAGGAGTGCGGTGATGCTCCAGGTCACCTGGTCGATGGAACAGACCGGGTACACCCGGGCACGTCGATTGACCTGGAGAACACCCCATGAGAGCATCCATCCACGTCGGCGGGCCAGATGGGCAACGCTGACCAAGGAAGCTGGGGGATCGAGATGCGCAAAGTACTCATTCTGCTGGGGAGTCTGTCGTTGTTCGCCTCACTGCTGGTTCTCGGAGACAGCGGTGCGGCCTGGGCCGCTGTCCCAGCCACGGGTGCCGCGGCGTGCAAGTTCCTACCCGGAACAGGTACGTTCAGCCCTCCGCTCACGCCAAGCGGGACCGCCAATGTCAAGGCCGTGAAGTTCAACTTCACCGCGACCACCTACAGCAGTTGCGGAAGTGGCGTCATCTCCCCTGCCGGTGACACGGTGACACGGTGACGGGGGTCACGACGGTGGTCGGAACTGGTAGCTACAAGCGTGCCTCAGGCTTCGCCAACTCCTGTTCCAACTTCGCCTCAGCGGACATCGTCAACAAGATCAAGGTCAAGGTCACGTGGATTGCCACGCCGACGGCTATCGCTCCCACCGTGGCCACCTACGTGGGCAACGTCGGTACGGTGACACCCGTCGGTGGACTCGATTCGGTGACGCTTGCTCTGCCCACGGCAAAGACCGGCTCGTTTGCCTCGACGCCAGCGGTAGCTACGACGTCGTTGCAGACCGACGTTCCCGCCGCGTGTACGACCTCTGTCCCGACGTTCACACTTCGGGGCAACTACGTCCAGATGTAGTGGCCGGAGCCACGTCGGGTTGTTCG
>JADGOF010000187.1 GCA_017883105.1 Acidimicrobiales bacterium | reverse complement strand
CGCCGCCGGGTACATGGAGGACCATCCGACCGAGCTCTGGTACCGGGATGCCCGCCAGCTGACCATCGTCGAGGGCACCTCCCAGGTGCAGTTGGGCCTCATCGCCCGGGGCGTGCTGAACCACGACCTGTGGTGGGATTGAGCATGGATCCTTCAATGTCCGACGCCGATCGGGTGTCCTTCGACTCGCTGGGAGGATGGCCGGGGGTGCTGACGGGCCTGCTGGACGGCACATCACTGTCCGCCGGGCAGGCAGAGGTGGTTCTCGGCCAGGTGCTCTCCGGTGAGGCGGCGCCCACGCAGATCGCCGCACTGGTCACGGCGCTCAGGGCCAAGGGCGAGTCCGTCGAGGAGATGACCGGCTTCGTCCGGGCGATGGTCGCCCATGCCGTCCCCCTGGTGCTGCCCGACGGCATCGAGGTCATCGACACCTGTGGCACCGGCGGCGACCGCCTCCGTAGCATCAACGTGTCGACCATCGCCGCCCTGGTGGTGGCGGCCACCGGCGCCAAGGTGTGCAAGCACGGCGGTCGTGCCTCGTCCTCAGCGGTGGGTGCGGCCGATGTCCTCGAGGCGTTGGGTGTGGTGGCCGATCTCGGACCCGAGGGCGTGGCCCGTTGCATCGACGAGGTCGGCATGGGTTTCTGTTTCGCTCCCCGGTTCCACCCGGCCATGCGGCACGCCGCGCCGGTGCGCAAGGAGCTCGGGATCCCGACCGTGTTCAACTACCTGGGCCCTCTGGCCAATCCCGGCCGGGCCAGGTACCAGGTGGTGGGGGTGAGCAATCCGGCGATGGCCGACAAGATGCTCGGTGTCCTGGCCGCCAACGGGACAAGGCGGGCCATGGTCGTCTACGGGGACGATGGCCTCGACGAATTGAGCACCACCGGACTGTCGACGGTCCACGAGCTGGTCCGGCTGCCCTCCGGTTCATACGAGCGGTCCAACTACCGGGTGGACCCCGCCTCGTTGGGGTTCGCCCTTGCGGACATCGAGGATCTGCGTGGCGGGGACGCGGCGTTCAACGCCGAGGCCATCCGTCGGGTCATCGCCGGTGATGCATCACCGCACCGGGACATCGCCGTGCTCAACGCCGCGGCATCGCTGGTGGTCATCGGACAGGCCGCCGATCTGCAGGACGGCATCTCCTTGGCCTGCCAGGTGATCGACGACCGCCGTGCCGCCTCGGTGCTCGACGCGCTGATCAGGGTGTCCCAGGCGGCATCGGAGGACGAGACTCCGAAGTAGGCGGGCGCCGGTCCTCCCTGCGCTCCCCGGTCACACCGCCGAGCCGACTGAGCCGACCGGGTCGACCGGGCGCGCCGGATCCAAGGTCGGCCGCTCCGTCAACTCCCCCCGGATCGACGCGCCTGAGACTTCCCGAGAAGCCAACGGCCCGCAGAGTTCGTGCAGTCGGGGAATCCGGATCGATGGCATCGACAGGCCGCTATCTGATTCCACCTCGAGTATGCGCACCTTGTCGGCATTGGCCCCGAGCCACTGGGCCACGATGATGCGCTCGTTGTCATGGCCGTCGCCGGCCATGACCTGACCAGCGCCAGGACCCGGTACCGCTTCGAACAGCCCGTCGGTCTCCCGAAGGAGCCCTCCGTCGAGCTGGATCGTGCCTTCACCGTCGACATCCAGGACCATTCGTCCCGCGTTGCGCAACGATTCGACCCGGCGGTGGCGTCCGAGGAGGTGTCTGAGCCGCTCCGCTTCGTCCCGAACAGCTGCCGCTTCTTCGTACCGCTGTTGTTCGGCCAGCTCGGTCACGTGATCGGCCAACGGGGCCAGCAGGTCGACGGGATCGCCGGCAAGCTCGTCGGGTTTCCAGGAGCGTCGTCTTCCGGGCCGTCGGGCGCGATGCCCGGGATGGACTGAACCGGCCTCGCTTGATCGCGTCGCCGTCCCCGGGTTCTTGCGCCGAGCCTTTCCCTGGCGATTGAACGGAGGCGACCACTGGCGGATCATCCGTCCTTCGATGACGGCGGCGGTCAGGGGGCCGGCACAGGTCCGGTGGTGGACGGCGTGGAGCTGACGGAGCAGTCGGCCGACCTTGGATCGCCTGTCCCCGGTGAAGTAGGAACGGACCCGGGTGTGGAGATCGGTGGCCTTGCCCATGTAGAGCACATTGCCGGCGGCATCGGTGAACCAATAGACACCGGGGCGGTGGGGGAGCCGGATGGTCAGGCGAAGTTTCGCTGCCTGAGGATGGCCGACCAGGCGGGGGAGGTCGAGCAGCTCCTCGAGCCCGACGATGCCGAAGGAGCCTGCCCGTTCGAGAAGGGCATGGAGCAGGTCGCCGGTCGCCAGCACGTCGGTGAGAGCGCGGTGGGAAGGCTGGTGGGGGAGTCGGAGGGAGGACGCCAAGGTGGCGAGTTTGCAGTTGGGAACCATATCCCGCACCAATCGTCGCGACAGGGCCAGCGTGTCCACGGTGGCGTTGGCCATGCGTTCCCGGCCGGTGGAAACGAGTGCGTGATCGATGAATGAGAGGTCGAAGCGCAGGTTGTGGCCGACCAGCACGGCCCCGCCGACGAACTCCAACAAGGAGGGGAGCATCGCACCGACCCTGGGTGCATCGGCCACCATGGCGTCGCTGATACCGGTCAGTGCGGTGATGAACGGCGGGATCCGTTCGTCCGGTTGCACGAACGTCTGATAGGTGCCGAGCATCTCTCCGCCCCGATAGCGGGCGGCGGCCACCTCAGTGAGGGACGAGGTAACCGGCGAGCCGCCCGTGGTCTCGACGTCGACGACGACGAAGGTGACCTGGCTCAACGGTGTTCCCAGATCATCAAACGATCGTTGGACCGCACGCTCCATGGAGCCCACTTTAGCGAACAGATGTTCGGTCCACGAGATGGGCAGGATTGCCGTCGGCGAGTACCGTGGTGCGGGTGACAACCGAATCACCTTCCGCTCCGGGCCCATCAACGACATCTGCAAGCGAGGGTGCGACCAGGTACCGCTGCGCGGCATGCGGCAACCTGACCCGCTTCAACGTGGTGACCAACAGACGGACCAAGGCCTTCCACCATTTCTCCGTGGGCGGTGACCTCTCCATCGAGGACGTCGAGGTCTTGGACGAGTCGGTGGAGGAGGTGTCGTGCCGGTGGTGTGGCAATGGCAACGCAATCGAGGTCGTCAGGGACGGAATCCCGAGCCCCGAGTAGCGCCCGGCCCGGCTGGATCGGACGAGATCGACCTCACTCCGTCTGCTGCCGCCAATCCACTCTCGGATCCGGAGTTCGTGTCGGGGCTGCGACCCATTCCGTCCGCAGGTCCCTCTGGTGCCGCTGGGCACGCCACCTGGTCCGCGTCGGACATCGTGGGCGTACGACCCTCGGGCGAACCGGTCTCCTTTCGGATCAATGAGCAGGAGGGCGCCGTCCTCGTTGCCTTTCTCTCCACCCAGTGCGATGGATGCGATGAGTTCTGGCGTGGATTCCGGGATGGTGTTGGTTCGGAACTGCCGGCAGGGATCTCGGCGGTCGTTGTCACCAAGGGTCCAACATCGCTTGCGACTTCGAGCGTGATACTGATCGCCGACGGGATCAACTCGTTGCCGGTCATCATGAGCGATGAGGCGTGGAACGACTACCGGGTGACGGGATATCCGTTCTTCGTTCTCGTTGACGTCGACGCTTGTGGCGTCGTCGGCGAGACAGTGGGTTTTGGCTGGTCCGACGTGCTCTCGATGATCCGCTCTGCCGACCACTGATCTGCACGGGGGTTGTTGGCCTCCGGCTTCGACATCTCCGACCGGTTCACGCAGGTGTTGAATCGAGCTCGGTCTTCCCCTGCTCTTCCCGCAACGCCGCCCGTCCTTCCGATGTGTCGATCCCGAGGTCGGGTTCCTGCCCGAAGGGAGGCTCGGGTTCGAACCGCCAGTGGGGCGGCCCGGTGGCGGTGGTGGTATCTCTGGAGAGGGTCCAGCCGTCGAAGGTCTTCAAGAAATGATGGTGGTGGCACAGCAAGGCAAAGTTATCCGCAAGTTGTTAATCAGACCTCTTATGAAGTGCCTCCTACCAATCAGGCACTTGTGGGCGTATGGACAATCGGGCGCTGGTAGCGCCTATCCGCTGTGCCAGCATGTCTGAGTGCGTCTGCCCTGGTCTGGAAAGTGGACCGTCCGATCTCGATTAGGCGGGGCGATTGGCATGGCAAGGCTCACCTCAGACGGCACAGGTGGGCAAGTCACCGAAATCCCGGGTCGTGGGGGACAGTTCTGGGAGTTCCCAGGCTGTGAACTCGTCGAGGATTTCACCGCCGCCGAATGGCTGACGCCACTTGTGTCGCACAGGGGTGGCGAAGTCCGGTCCTGGGTGCCGGAGGTCTTCGATGCCTATGCAAGAGTCTTCTACCCCATCGTGAGAAGCGGCATCAGCGTGGGTGACCAGATCGTCTCACGTGATCCACCAACACTCCGCTGGTCGGACGTGGCCACCCGGAACGGCTGGACGGTGCATCCAGAGATGGCGGCCGAAGCCGTCCTGCGGCCAGCGCCAGGTGGCGTGATGGACCCGGAGGACGTCGATTCCAACGACGTTGGACCAACTCTCGAAGGCGACCAGTTTGAAGCGCTCGCTTCGATCCTGGCCCGACACACGCAGACCCCTGATGTGACTTGGTACGGCCTGTGGGAGGGCTACGGAGACCTGATGGTTGGATGGGCTCCTACCCCCGGACGGCAGGAAGTCCATCAGGTCACCTATCCCAACGTCCTGACGCTGCCGGACCGCAACTACTTGCTCTACCGAGCACCATTGTCGTCGTGGACGGTCTTTCGAGAGGCCGACCATTTCCAGGTCCCGGACCTCTGGTGGCCCGAAGACAGATCGTGGTTTCTGGCCACAGACACCGATTTCCACTGGTTGTACGTAGGCGGAACCAATGAGTGCGTCGCTGAGATTATTACTTCACAGGAGATCGAGGCACTCTCCACTTCGCCTGATCACTGTTCATGGTGGGTCGGCTCCGACAGGATCAACGATCCTCACGGCGAGACACTGCCCGATGGAATGAGGTAGCTCCTCCCCGAGGTCCGACGCCCGGAGAACTGCCCCGCAATGCCGGGTGGGTGGGACAAAGCGGCACTCCGGGGATAGAGCCTTCAACCATGTCGCAGGTTTCTCCGATGAGGAGGAGACCAGACGTTCGGCGGCCTGCTTCGGGCGGCAAGTGAGCCAGAAGGACAAGTTGTCCTGGTGTTGGTCGACGAAGGTTGCTAACGCCGACGACGCTGTAGTACCTACGCCAGCCGCTTGGCCTCGGCCAATCCGGTGGCGCTGTAGACGCCATCGGGAAAGACGGCATCCCAGGCATCACGTACCCCACGGAAGTCCTCGCTG
>JADGOF010000186.1 GCA_017883105.1 Acidimicrobiales bacterium | reverse complement strand
GTGTCGACCAGACCGGGGGCCACCGCGTTCACCCGGATGTCCGGGCCCAGGCTGTTGGCCAGCAGCCTGGTCATGTGGCTGACGGCCGCCTTGGAGCAGGCATAGGGGATCGAGCTCCCCGTCGGCTTCTCGCCGGCCAGCGACGACACATTGATGACCTGGCCGTGCCCGGTGGACCGCAGGTGGGGAACAGCGGCCACCGTGACCTGCCAGGTGCCGACGACGTTGACGTCGAAGATCCGGCGCCAGACCTCCGGTGTGGCCGCCTCGAGGTCGGCATGGGGGATGACCTGGGTGGTTCCCGCGTTGTTGACGAGCACGTCGAGCCGACCGTGGCGCTCGATGACCGTGTCCACCAACGCATGGGCCTGGGCCTCGTCGGCCACGTTGCCCTGCACATAGCTGGCATCGGGCAGCTCCTCCGCCAGCGCCTGTCCGGCGTCCACCGATCGTGCCGAGTTGACCACCACCGTTGCCCCCGAGCCGCCGAAATAGTGGGCGGTGGCCGCGCCGATGCCCGAGGACGAGCCGGTGATCAGCACTACCTGCCCTCGAAACGAGGCATCGCGGGGGGCTGGGGAACGGGGGGGCGCGTCGGTCATTGGTCGAGTGTAGAGCGGGCGTGGCCTAGGTTCTGGAGGTGCGACCGGTGAGCGTGGCGGACGACGGAGTGCCCACCGGCCCGGTCGATGACGAGATGGTCGACGCCGCCGCTCCGCGTATCGGACTTCCCGGACCGATCGTCGACCATCGGTCCGCAGGGGATCCCGGGCCATGAGTGGTCCCGAAGACCATGTCGACGCGGTGCGGATCACTTCGTCGCTTCGGATCCCCCTTTCCGAGCTGCAGTTCAAGTTCAGTCCGAGCGGCGGTCCTGGCGGACAACATGCCAACAAGGTGAACACCCGGGTCGAGCTCCGGTTCGACGTGGCGGGGTCGCCTTCCCTGGGCCCGAACCAGCGGGCCCGGCTGATCGATCGGATCGGACCCGAAGTCAGGGTGGTGGCCGACGACGAGCGATCCCAGGGCCGCAATCGCCAGTTGGCCGTGGACCGATTCCGCCAGCGCATGGTGGACGCCCTACGCGTGGAGAAGCCGAGGCGTCCGACCCGTCCTTCACGTGGGGCCAAGGAGCGCCGGCTGACGGCAAAACGTCAACTGTCCGAACGCAAGCGCTCCCGCCGTCCCGACTTCGACGACTGAAATCCTCAGCCGGCCTGGCGGTTGTGCTCGGTGGAGTCGAGCCAGGCATCATCGATGAATTGGCTGAACTCTGCAGTGAGGCGCTCGGGGTGGACCCGCAGCTCGAGCACGGAGTTGGCCTGCAGCAACTGGCCCTTGGGCAGGCGCCGGGACAGCTGTTCGGCGTCGTGGAACGGATGGATCCGATCGACCTGGTGACCGACCACCAGGGCGGGGATGTCCATGGCGGCTCGCTGTCCGACGGTGGGCGCGATGGGGCCGGCCAGAATGCCGTGCAGCACGGCGGCCGTCTCCACCGGGTCGTTGGACAGGGAGTTCATGACACTGTCCAACGGTCCGTTTCCGGTGCGGGGAAGCCATCGGAAGACGGACGCCACTTTGCTCACCACCGGCCGGGCGAAGTGCACGGCCAGCAGTAAGGGGGTGAAGGTGAGGGCGGCAGCCGGAAGCGCCCACTCGAGCACGGGCATCTCGACGATCAGGGCCTGCACACGCTCGGGATTCTGGGCAGCGGCCAGCAGGCTCACGTTGCCGCCCAACGACACGCCCCCGATCACCGCCTTGTCGACCCCGACATGGTCGAGCAGGTTGATCACATGCCGGGCGTAGGTGTCCATCCGGTGGAACGAGGCCCGCTTGGGCTTTTCCGACAGGCCGTGGCCCGGCATGTCGAGCAGGATCACCCGGTTGCCCCTGGCGGCCAGATCGGTGGCCAGGCGCCGGTTCATGTTGGAGTCCATCAGGATCCCGTGCAGGAACACCAGCACCCGGGGCCCGTGACCGTGGATCTCGTAGTACAGCCGGATCCCGTAGGAGTCGAACATTCCCACCTCGAAGGGAGGGGTGACATGTCCCGATCCATCGGCTTGGTCGATGGCCTCCGCTCCGCTTGCTGAACTCCTACTGGTCCGACTCTGCTTTGCCCCTGGTGTCGTCATCGGACCAACGGTACGCCTCAGGTCGACGGTTTGCCAGCACCGGCAGCTCCGATCGGATCCGTACCTCCTGTGCGAAGTCGAGGTCGGCCACCACTACGCCAGGCGTGGGCTCGACTCGTTCGGCGAGGATCGTTCCCCACGGATCGACCACCATGGAGTGGCCATGGCAGGCCGGCATGCCCGAAGGCAGGGCCCCAACCTGGCCCGCGCCGATGACAAAGACCTGGTTCTCCACGGCCCGGGCCCGCAGCAACAGTTCCCAGTGGGCGGGGCCGGTGGCGGCGGTGAAGGCGGCCGGTACGGCGATCACCGTGGCGCCTCGCAGGGTCAAGATGCGGTAGACCTCGGGGAAACGCAGGTCGTAACAGATCGAGAGCCCGAGCTGCGCCGTCGGGGCACCACCGGCTGCCGACGAGGGGTCGAGGGGTGCGACACACAGCTCCTGTCCAGGGGCGATGGTCGCCGATTCGAGGAAGGTGACGCCGCCGAGTTGCACGTCGAAGAGGTGCACCTTGCGGTACACCGCCTCGACGGATCCGGTCGGCCCAACCAGGCAGCTGGTGTTGTGGAGCCGGTCATCGGTGGCCCGGCCCGGGTCGGTGTGCTCGGGGAAGCTGCCGGCCAGGATCCGCACGTGCCAACGGTGGGCCAGCTTCGAGGCCCAGGCCACCGTGGGTCCGTCGAGTGCTTCGGCGTTTCGGCGCAGGTGGTCGGGGCTGCCGGCAACCGAGAAGTACTCGGGCAGGACGATCAGTTCGGCACCGTCCCGGGCCGCCTCCTCCACCAGGACGGCGGCACCCTCGAGATTGGCGTCCCGCACCGGACCTGCGGTTGTCTGGATGGCCGCCACTCGCATGTCACAGGGTAGGCCGGACTTCGGGCACAATGACCAGCGGTGCACACCGGGTCCCGTGCCCGGTGGAGCCCATCCGTAGAGAAGAGAGTGTCGTGTCCTTCGAAGACTCCGACGTCGTTCGCAGTGCCATCCGGGTGGAGGGCTTCCGGGACGATGAGTTCAACTATCAGCTGATCCGGGCGTTGGGCGTGGCCGATTACGGCGGCTCCACCGTCGGCGAGTGCCTGGCCTTGGTGGCGGAGATCACCGACGGGAGCCCCAAAAGCTGGGCGCTCGGGTTCGAGCGGTTGGCCCAGCGGGTCGAGGAGCGGGGGAGAGCGTGCCTGGGGGCCGGCCGGAGGGTGAGCGGTCGTGATCACTTGCTTCGGGCATCGACCTACTATCGGACCGCCGAGTACTACGCCGAAGGGGTCACCGGAGAGGCGTACCGAACGGGCGAGCGCAGCCAGGCCTGCTTCGCCGAGGCCGCAGCACTGCTCGACCCTCCGGTGCAGCGGCTCGAGATCCCCTTCGAGGGCGGCGCCCTTCCCGGCTACCTGGTTCGCCCGCCGGCCTCGGTGGCGTCAGGCTCCGACGGTCGCCTGCCCACGCTCATCGGGGTCGGCGGATTCGACTCCAGTGCCGAGGAGCTCTACTTCCACCTGGGGGCACCCGGAGCGGAGCGGGGATGGAACGTGTTCGTGTTCGATGGCCCCGGCCAGCCCGGTTGCATGCGTAGCAACCCTTCGATGACCTTCCGGCCCGACTACGACGTGCCGATCGCCGCGGTGATCGACGAGCTGGTTCGTCGCCCCGACGTCGACCCAAACCGGCTGGCTCTGGCCGGCCAGAGCTTCGGTTCCTACTTCGCCGCTCGTAGCGCAGCCGTCGATCACCGGGTGCGGGCCCTGGTGGCCAATCCTCCGATGGTCGACATGGGCCGATACATGGAGGCATGGGTGGGGACCAAGGTGTTCCGCATGAGCCGGGATGTCCGGCCGGCGGACGTCATCGGCGTGCCGGAGGACTTGATGCCCCGCCAGATGCAGTGGGGAATCGCGGCGATCTGCGACCGGTTCGGCGTGCCGTCGTTCCATGCATGGCGGGACGCCATCGCCGACTATCGCCTGGGCGACCGGGCCGCGGACATCACCTGCCCGACGCTGGCCCTGATCGGCGACCGCGAGGGCATCGAGCCGCGCGCCCAGTTCGATGCATTCGTGAACGACGTCGGAGGGCCGGTCAGTCCCGTGGTGTTCCGGCCGGAGGACGGTGCCTCCACCCACTGCCAGTCGGACAACATCCGCCTTTCGGCCCAGGTCACCTTCGACTGGTTGGACGACCAGATGGACCAGGTGCCGACCGGCTGAGCGGACCCGGGCCCTACAGGCCCAACTGGCGCGAACAGGCGGGCCACTGACCCCAGCCGCTGCGGGCCTCGAGCTGTCGGGCCGCGTGGTCCTGCATGGTCGGCGGTGCTTGGCTGGGGAAACCCGTGTAGCCCAGCCCGTGCCAGGTGGCGGGGGAGAACTGATAGGCCCCGTAGTACCCGTTGCCGGTGTCGATGCTGTAGTTGCCGCCCGATTCGCACTGGCGGAGTGTCGCCCACACCCCGGTGGACGCGCCCTTGGCCGGAGCGGCAACCGGCACGGGTTGGGCGGGTGTGGTGGCCACGATCGGCGCGGCGATGAAGGTGGACAGGGCGATGGTGACGGTGCCGGTGGGCTTGGTCGGCTGCGCCGATCGGGTCCCTGCGGCGGCTGATGATGAAACCGACGGTTGAATGGTGACGACGGCGACGGCGGCCGTGGCCACCGATGCAAAGGTGATGCGGTGCTTGCGCATAGCGTGCGCCTCCTCAAAGTCGCGAAAGCCCGAAGGGCTTCGAGGTTGGCTTCGGAATGCGGGCGACCGTCTCTGGCGCATTCGTCTCGCGAGTCGGTGCCGGGGAGGGCAGGGCGCTCTGGACTTGCAATGAGGTCCGTACGAGGTGCAGACGGGGAAACCCTGATCAGGTCAGCGTGTGGCGACCTCGGACGGGCTGGGAGACTGGATGGTGGATCGGGCCATAGGTGTTCGATGCAACCGGGGGTGCGGACCGTTCCGTCCCTACGGGATCGGATGTCGCGCCACACTGCCGGTACCGGACGGAGGAGGACCACGCCGACAGGGGTGCGACTTGCACCCGGGCGGCCGGTGATGCGCTGCCCCGTGACCCGACTACGTCTGGACGATCGAGTTCAGTCACTGTAGGACCTGGGTTACATCGGTGCAATTCGAACACTCTGGGTACCTCTCGACTTTCGCAGTTTTGGGGCCCCTGGCCTACCCCTGACGCTTGGCCGCCGTGCGGGTGCGGCTGGTCTTGGGTGAAGTCGCCTTGGTTGCCGTCGG
>JADGOF010000185.1 GCA_017883105.1 Acidimicrobiales bacterium | reverse complement strand
GACGGCCATCCCGAGTTGGCCGAAGGTCTGGACCCGCTCGAGAATGGCATGGCGGCTCTGCGGGTCAACTCCCACCGTCGGCTCGTCCAGAACCAGAAGAACAGGGTGATTTAGGAGGCCTGCGGCGATGTTCAGGCGCCGTTGCATTCCGCCGGAGTAAGCGCTCAGCCGCTCCCTCGCTCGGTCTCCGAGATCTGTGAGCTCAACTGCCTCGTCGACCCGCTCGTCGAGGAGCTCACCCCCGAGGCCGAACAGCCGTCCGAGGAAGCGGAGGTTCTCTTGACCGGTGAGATCGGGATAGAGGGCGATGTCCTGTGGGACGTAGCCCATCTGTGCCTTGGCGGCCAGACTTCCGGCCGGGTGCCCAGCAACGCGCACCGTTCCGCTGTCGGGATGGAGCAGCCCAGACACCATCTTGATCCTGGTGGTCTTTCCGGCCCCGTTGGGACCGAGCAGGCCATAGATCTGTCCCGGCGGGATCGAGAACGAAATGCCGTCAACCGCGACGCGGTCGCCGAACCGCTTGGTCAGTCCGGTGACCTCGAGGATTGGCTCTGTGGCCGTGCCGTTCTCTGCCGGGGCCATACCAGGAGCGGACTGACCCGTCGTCCCTGATCCAGGGTCGAAGGACCTTTTGCCGCTGGGCGATGTACCGGCGCTGCTGCTCGTCCCATGCCTCCCGACCAGCCAGGTCGAGGATCTGTCTCTGCTCAACGGGAACGCCTGAAATCCCTCCACATGGGGGCTCCTCGACGGCAGTGAAGCGTGTTGAATCTGCTGGTCAGACGTACGGTTGGCATCAGACCTCGTTTGCGCGAGCCCTTGACGTCCTCCCAACCCGAGGAACCAAGTTGGCGGTGCGGGAGGGTGGATGCAGGATCGAGAGAATCGCAGGGCCCGGGCGATGGGCTCAACTTCGGCGGGGCTGTCTTGACCACGAGTATCTATTCAGGCGGTGTTGCTGGCTCCAGCTGCCTTGCGTATACCCGTAGATCCGCGTTGGTGAACCGTCCGACCGGCTCATCGAGTCGGACGAGCCACTTCTCGTCGTCCTTGGCGATGATCGTCACCATCCGTCCGTGAAGGTATTGGGGCCGGAGGTTGTGGCCGAGTCGAACACGGTCACCGACCTGGAGGTGGCTGGCGGCGATGAGCTCCTCGACGGCATCGATCGCAGCGAGACGGTCGTTGACCAGTGTCGCGATCTCCTCGAGATGACTGTCGAGCGCTCCTATGCGGAGGGCAATGAAGAGTGGCTCGACATCGATCCCGGTCAGGTAGGCGGCGGGGTCCGTCGTCGGGTCGATGAGGGGCTGTGCGAGGTCTGCTCGTATCGGGCGGAGGGGTGGAGTCGTGCGGGGCCTCTTGCGTTTCGCCATGGGACCAGTGTTGCCGATCGAGGCCAGATCGCCCGATGAGATGTTCCTCAGGTCCGAGGAAGTCCCGCCGGAAGCCAGACGTCACCTTCGAAGAGCAGGCGTAGTCCGTCGAGCACAGGCTGGCCGTGCTTCTTCATGGTCGAGATGTAGCTGCGGATGGCGCAGTAGCTGCGGGCGCCGTCGAGTGTGCGCCAAGTGCCCGAGATCTTCTGTTGGATTCACCATCCTGACGTCTCGTTCCGCCTGGTTGTTGTCCCAGCTGACGGCGAAGTCGGTCGAGAATCGCAACACGTCGGCGCGCTGGGTGTCGAGACGGGTGAGCAGGTTGAAGGCCTTCTTCTCGTAGCCTGCCCGCTTGCCCACCTCGGGATCGGGGTTGGCGGCCCAGCCCTTTTGGATCAACGTGCCGTAGCGGACCCGGATCGAGTGGAGTGTCTTGGCGTCGAGACGGTCCGCCCCTGTTGCCCGGGCGGCGTCGACCGCCTCTTTGGCCCCGACCAGCAGGCCGATCATCTCGTCGGCCCATCCCTGGTCCCAGCCCACGGCGACCGCTTCGAGCTCACGGGCGTGATGGGCATTGCAGAGCTGGTGGAGGACGTCGTAGGTGCGATAGGACTTCCACCCGTCATGGACGGCGGTGCCGCGCATCTTGGTGATCACTCCCATGGCGTCCATGGCGATCGTGCCGCGCTTCTTGTGGCAGTCGATGAGGGTGTACAAGGTGCTGCAGGCGACGTGGACCCAGTGCAGGCTCCCCGCCACCCGGGCTCCCGTCTCGTCGAAGTTGACTGCCGGGGCGTCGATCAGAAGGTCGCGGATGACGTCTGTGAACAACCCGAGTGCCCCGCCGGCCTCGGCCACCATCTGGGAGAGGGCCCCGACCGAGACGTCGATGCCCAGCACATCGTGGAACAGCTGGGCCATGCGGTCGTAGGGGAGGTGCTGGTAGACGGCCAGGTAGGCAGCCACTGCCCGCACCCCGGGCCCGTAGCAGGCCGGGGCGATCGCCTCCGCTGGCGGCAAGGCCCTGGTCTCGCAGCCGCAGGTACACCGGCGGCGCTCCATGCGGTGCTCGGTGACGAATGGCCTGATCGGCGGCAGCTCAAACACCTGGCGACGCTCGATGCCGACGATGTCGGCGTCGTCGAGCTTCGCGCCACAACCGCTGCACTCCGTGGGCGAGTGGACCTCTATCTCGTCGGGGTCCTCCACCTGGGCCAGGTGCTTGCCCTCTGTGCCGGGCTGTTTCCCCGGACGTCGCTTGGCGGCACGTCGTTCGGCACGGTTGGGGACGGGAGGCTTGGAGAACGCTTCCGCTGATGGCGGCATCGATGAGTTGCGCGGAGTGCGCCCCAGACGCTCTTCCAGATCGGCAATGCGCTCTGAAAGCGAACGGTTGAGCTCTTCCAGCTCCCCGATGCGCTCCTCTCGCTGCTCGCTCAACAACTGGAGCGCAGCAACGATCTCGGTCAGCTCCTCATAGGAGGGCGTGACGTCGAACGGAGAAGAGTCGTCGGGTGGAATTCCCAACGTTACGCGCGGCGTTCCCCCAGGTGAGCGATGGTGGGGTCAGGGGACCTGAATAGATACGACCACGATTGCCAAATTGAGAAACAGAGTTGCAGCGGCAACGGTGCTTTGGTCACTGCGGGTGCCCGCCGGTTCCGGTTGTATCGGATTCGCGACGTGCCGCCCGAGCACATCGACGACAAAACGGGTGGATCGAGGATCCCTAGTAGGTTGAGGTCGATGCGTCAGCGTTCCACACGGTATGGCTCGGTCTTGTTCGCACTGGTGGCGATCGCCCCCACCCTGGCGGCCTGTACGTCGGGTACATCAGTGCCCCCTCAATCATCTTCGGTCACGATCACCCGGGACCGGGCCGGCATCCCGCACATCCGAGCCGCGAACTTCGCCGCACTCGGATACGGCGAAGCATGGGTGTTCTCGCAGGACAATTTTTGCACGTTGGCGGCCGACTTCGTCACCGTCAATGGACGGCGATCCCGTTACTTCGGACCCAAAGGCCTGAGCCTCAACTACTCTGCCGGGACGAAGGACTCCAACCTCGATTCCGATTTCTTCTGGCAGTCGATCAAAGCGAGCGGAGTCGCGACCGCACAGCTCAGCCAGCCACCTCCCATTGGGCCGCTTCCCCAAGTATTGGCGGTGTATCGGGGGTTCATCTCCGGTTACAACGCGTACCTTCACTCGGGAGACCTCCACGACCCTCGATGCGCGGGGAAGCCGTGGGTCCGGGCGATCACTCTCAACGACATGCTTCTTCGCGGCGTCCAGATCGCCACCGAAGCCTCGAGCGCTCAGGTCGTATCCGATGAGGTGCAGGCGGTGCCACCCAGTTCATCCACGGCGACCACGTTGGATTATCGGTCGTCCCCTTCGGGCTTGACGCCCGGGTCGCCTGCGAGTTCGTCGCTCGCGGCGCAGTTCGGAGAGACCGGTGGCTCCACTCTGGGTTCGAACGGCATCGGGCTGGGTGCACAGGACACCGCCTCCGGCGACGGGATGCTGCTGGCCAATCCGCACTTCCCCTGGCGTGGTACGGAGCGCTTCTGGATGGCCCAGCTCACGGTTCCGGGACAGTACAACGTGCTCGGCGGCACCCTGGAAGGGTTTCCCTTGGTTGGGATCGGATTCAATCAGCATCTGGCATGGACCCACACGGTCTCGACCAGCTTCCGATTCACCTTCTACCAACTGAAGCTCGTCCCCGGTGATCCCACCAGCTACTACGTGGACGGACAGCCGCGCAAGATGGGCACGGTCACGGCCAAGGTCGACACAGGCCATGGCGTCCAATCGCACACCTTCTACACGACGCAATGGGGTCGGGTCTTGGTGGTGCCCCAGGCCGGTTACCACTGGAGCGCCACGACGGCCTATGCCATCGACGACTCGACGATGAACGACGGGACCCGGGCCGCCAACCAGTACCTCAAGATGGGCCAAGCCACATCGGTTAAGGACTTGCTGAACGTCGAGTCGGCCTATCTAGCCATTCCGACCTTCAACACGATCGCGTCCGACGACACCGGACACGCACTCTACGGGGACGTGGGCAACACGCCGAACGTCAGCCAGTCCCTGATAAGCACCTGCACTCCGTCAGGGGCGGCATCGCTGGTCTATGCAGCGGCTGGCGTCGTCACCCTCGACGGGTCACGATCGACATGTGCCTGGGGAACTGACCCCGGCACGCCGGTTCCGGGGATCTTCAACGCCACACACATGCCGCACACGATTCGAACCGACTATGTCGAGAACTCGAATGACTCGTACTGGTTGGCCAATCCCAGTTCCCCGTTTCCGGCGTTCTCACCGATCATCGGCAGTATCGACACCATCCAGGGCCTGCGCACCCGGCTCGGCAACCAGATGATCGATCAGCGTGTGGCCGGGACCGACGGGCTGGGTTCGCCCAAGTTCACCATTCCGACCCTTCAGACCATGTGGCAGAGCGACCAGTCCCTCGAGGCGCAGCTGGTTCTCGACTCACTTGTCAGCGCATGCCGCGCCACCCCATCGGTGAAGTCGAGCAAAGGGACGACGGTCAATCTGGCACCAGCATGCACGGCACTTGCCGGTTATGACAAGACCGGTAAGCTCGACGCGGCCGGGGGTTGGCTCTTCTCCGAATGGGCCGCCTATGCGCCATCGAGTGCAACTGAGTTCTGGGCCGACACGTTCAATTCCGCCCAACCGTTGACCACTCCCTCCCAGCTCAACACGGCCAACCCCGCGACACTCCGGGCTTTGGCCGATGCCGTACTGAACCTGCAGTCACACGGAGTCTCGATGAATGCCACGTATGGCCAAGTGCAGCACGCCACGCGCAACAGTGCTCGTATTCCGATCCCCGGGTGCGACACCGGGTGTTTCAACGCGATCTATTCCGCGGACGGCCAGGGAGGTCCTCTCGATGCCGCTCCTTATGGCGAGGTCTACGACGGCTCCTCGCTGGTCATGACCACG
>JADGOF010000184.1 GCA_017883105.1 Acidimicrobiales bacterium | reverse complement strand
TCCTCCGGTCAATGCCCTGGATGTCGCCGGCTGGTTCAGCCTGGCCGACGCGGTGATCGCCGCCGGGCGGGTTCCCGACAACCGGGTGGTCATCGTGCGCGCCGAAGGTCGTGGCTTCTGCGCCGGGGTCGACATCAAGGAGATTCAGGCCGAAGGCGACCAGGCACTGATTGGGGCCAATCGAGGGTGCTTCGCCGCATTCGCCGCCATGTACGAGTGCGAGGTGCCGGTCATCGCGGCCGTGCACGGGTTCTGTCTGGGCGGAGGAGTCGGCATCGTGGGGAACTGCGACGTCATCGTGGCGTCCGAGGACGCCACCTTCGGGCTCCCCGAGGTGGACCGGGGTGCACTCGGTGGGGCCACCCATCTCTCACGTCTGGTTCCCCAGCACCGAATGCGCTCGATGGTCTACACGGCCAAGCCGGCCACTGCCGCCGAGCTCCATCACTACGGGTCGGTTCTGCGAGTGGTTCCGCGGGACCAGCTGATCGAGGCGGCCTACGAGGTGGCCACCGACATTGCCTCCAAGAGCCCGACCATCATCCGACGGGCCAAGGAATCGCTCAACGGGATCGACCCGGTCGACGTGAAGGCCAGCTACCGGCTCGAGCAGGGGTTCACCTACGAGCTCCACGTCGCCGGCGTGGCCAATGAGCAGCGGGCCGCGTTCGTCGAGAAGCGCGACGCCGACACCACCAAGTAGCGGGCAACCCAGGGTGAGAGCGAACATGACCGGATACGCAAGGACACCATGGCACCGATCGGGGAACGCGCATGGCTGACAAACGGTTGACGCTCGACGAACTGGTGGGTGAGCTGCGCAGCGGGATGACCATCGGTATCGGTGGCTGGGGGTCCCGGCGCAAGCCGATGGCTGCCGTCCGGGCCATCCTGCGGTCGGACCTGTCCGACCTGACCGTCGTCTCCTATGGCGGACCGGATGTCGGACTGCTCTGTGCGGCGGGCAAGGTGAAGAAAGTGGTCTACGGATTCGTGACCCTCGACTCCGTCCCCACCGATCCCCACTTCAAGGCCGCCCGCCAGACCGGAGCCATCGAGGCGATGGAGATCGACGAGGGCATGTTCTATCTCGGCCTCTTCGCCGCGGCACAACGGGTGCCGTTCCTGCCGACCCGCGCCGGTCTGGGCTCGGATGTGATGCGGGTCAATCCGTCGTTGCGCACGATCACCTCGCCCTATGACGACGGCGAGGAATTGGTGGCCATGCCCGCGCTCCGCCTCGACGCGGCCGTCATTCATGTCAACCGGGCCGATGCCTCCGGATCAGGCCAGATCCTCGGACCTGATCCGTTCTTCGACGAGCTCTTCCTCGGAGCCGCCGAACGCCGGTTCATGACCACCGAGCGAATCATCGCCACCAACCAGTTCGCCTCGGAGGGTGCCCTCCAGACCATGTGCATCAGCCGGTTGCTGACCGATGGCGTGGTGGAGACCCCGGGTGGGGCCCACTTCACCGCGTGCGTACCCGACTACTCGAGGGACGAGGTGTTTCAAAAGGCCTACGTCGCGGCCGCCGCGGAGCCCGACAGGTGGTCCGCGTTCACAAAGGAGTACCTCGAGGCGGATGAGGCCGGCTACCAGGCGGCCATCGAGACTCCCGATGGGGGGGCATCATGAGCGCATCCGACGCCGTCGATGCGACCGGTGTCAGCCGGGCCGAGTTCTGCGCCATCGCCTGCGCCGAGGTGTTCCGGGGTGACGGTGAGGTGATGGCCAGTGCATTCGGGACGGCTCCGGCCCTGGGGGCACGTCTGGCCCGCTTGACGTTCGCCCCCGACCTGGTACTCACCGACGGCGACGCCGCACTGGTGGACGGCGCACCGGCCCTCGGAGCGCGACCGACCGAGTTGGTGCTGGAGTCCCACATGCCCTACCGGAAGGTGTTCGATGTGGTGTGGTCCGGGCGGCGCAACCTGATCATGATGGCGTCGCAGATCGACCGCACCGGCAACCAGAACATCAGCGCCATCGGAGACTGGGCGAGGCCCAAGGCACAGTTGGTCGGCGTGCGAGGGGCCCCCGGCAACACCATCAATCACACCACAAGCTACTGGGTCCCCAACCACACCACCCGATCGTTCGTCGAACAGGTCGACGTGGTCTGTGGCGTCGGCTACGCGCGGGCGGCGTCCGCCGGACCGGCCGCCACTCGCTTTCACCAGATCCGCCATGTCGTGTCCAACCTCGGCGTGTTCGACTTCGAGACTCCCGACAAGGTGATGCGGGTGCGCTCTGTTCATCCCGGTGTGACCATCGGGGAGATCATCGGAGCCACCGGATTCGAATTGGTGGTCCCCGACGCCGTGCCCGAGACTCGACTGCCCACTCCCGAGGAACTGGAGCTCATCCGCAACGTGCTCGACCCCCGGGGTCTGCGGGACCGGGAAGTCAAACCGTGAACACGCCCGGAGGAGGCGCAACCGGGCCGGGCCGGGCGCATCCCGCCCTCCGGACACGATTCTGCGACCTGGTCGGGATCGACTACCCGATCGTACAGACCGGTATGGGCTGGGTAGCCGGTCCCCGGCTGGTGGCTGCCACTGCGGAAGCCGGGGGCCTGGGAATCCTGGCCTCGGCCACCATGACGTACGACGAGTTGGTCACGGCCATCGGCCAGGTGCGGTCCCGGACGGATCGGCCGTTCGGCGTCAACATGCGCACCGATGTCGCCGACGTCGGTGACCGAGTGGCTCTGATGATCGACAACGACGTGAAGGTGGCCAGTTTCGCCCAGGCCCCAAAGCCCGAGCTGGTGACCCGGTGCCGGGACGCCGGTCTGGTGGTCATGCCCACCATCGGGGCCCGCCGCCATGCCGAAAAGCTGGCGGGTTGGGGTGTCGATGCCGTCATCGCCCAGGGGGGTGAAGGCGGAGGGCACACCGGGACGGTGCCCACCTCGCTCCTCACGCCCGCGGTGGTGGACGCGGTGGGCGACACCGTGGCCGTGGTCGCCGCCGGCGGATTCTTCGACGGACGGGGCCTGGTCGCCGCCCTCGCCTACGGTGCCTCGGGGATCGCCATGGGCACTCGGTTCCTCCTCACCCAGGAGAGTCGGGTGCCCGACGAGGTGAAGCAGGTCTACCTGCAGACCCCGGTCACCGGAACCGTGGTGTCCACCGCCGTCGACGGGGCTCCCCAACGGGTGATCCGCACCGAATTGGTCGACCACCTCGAGCGATCGAGCTGGCTGCGCAACATGCCAAGGGCGTTGGCCAATGCCCGCGCCTTCCGTCGGGAGACCGATACTTCGCTGGTCGCCCTGCTGAAGGAAGGGCAGGCCATGAAGCAGGGCAATGAGTTGTCCTGGCCCCAGGTGGTGATGGCCGCCAACGCACCAATGATGACCAAGGCCGCGCTGGTGGACGGGCGGACCGATGTCGGCGTCCTACCCACCGGGCAGGTCGTGGGCGAGATCGACGAGCTACCGACCGTGGCTGAATTGATCGCTCGGATTGTCTCGGAGGCAACGGCGGTATTGGATCGATTTGGGGCGGCTCCTGACAGGCAATGAACCTGTCATTGCCGTGAGGGTGCCCAACTGCAAGTTGACGCTTCTTCCTCATCGCCAATCGGTAAACGTCCCGAGGACTTTTCCCGTCATTTGACGGCTGCGGCCTGCAATCGGTGCCGACCGACACCCCATCAACCAGGCCGGATGTGGACGGTCGACGTTCAATAGGACTTCCCGGGGATGGAATAATGGAATTGCCCATTGTGCGCCCCAACGGAGTGCGCAATACTGTGTTCCCGCAGTACAAGCACCAATTGCGGTGTTGACCTTTCAATACCTGTTGTTCCATACCATTACTTGCCATAGCCTGCCGAGGAACGAAGAGTCGATTGCCATTGACTCAGACCTTCTCGGACTCGCCTGACGTAGAGGAGGTCTGATGTCCGACGCGGTCCAGCCGTCCTCTCATGCATCCACACAGCGCAAATCAGGTCGCGACTCGCCCATGAGCATTACCGGAGTGGGAGCAGTGACCGGCTATGGATGGGGCACGAAGCACATCTGGGACGGGTTTCTGCTCAGTGAGAGCTCCGTCAAACTGACCACCGGGCTCGACGGCTATGTCGATGGTGGTCAGGCCTACATCTCCACCATCCCCGATGAGGGGGACCGGCACGACGGTCCGAGCCGGTTCATGCAGGCCCTGCGGTTCGCCGCTCGCGAAGCCGTCACCGATGCCACGGAGCGGGGCTGGAAGCCCGGCCCGGCAGTCGGTGTGGTCCACAGCATCGTGTTGGGCGATGTCGCGATGTGGAGCGACTTCTACCAGGGAGACAAGGAACGGGTCCGAGTGAAGCGGTGGGTCAACATGATGCCCTCCACGGTGATCTCGCAGTTCATGAAGGAGAACGACTTCCACGGTCCGGCCATGTCGGTGTCGGCCATGTGTGCCTCCGCCAATGCCGGCGTGATCACCGCCAAGTCATGGCTCGACTCGGGCATCGCGTCAGACGTGATTCTCCTGGCCACCGACGTCTCCGGACTGCCCATCTTCCTGCGTCGGTTCAGTGACCTCGGCGTGCAGGTGCTCGACCGACCGCCCTTTGACGCCTGCCGGCCCTTTCAGGAGGGCAGCGGTGGATTCGTCGGGGGTGAGGCCGCCGTGGCCATGGTGATGTCCAACAAGAGCAATGGGGCGTATGCCTCCGTCTTGGGCGGAGCGATGACCATGGACGCCTACAACCTGGTGGCCGTGGCTCCCGACCTGAAGGAGATGTTCCGCTGCTTCCATGAGGCACTGGCAACGTCCGGGGTCGACCCTTCCGAAGTGGCCTACCTGAACGCCCACGGGACCGGAACCGCCATGGGTGACGCAGCGGAGGCGAGGGTGCTCGACGAGCTGTTCCCCGACGCCCACGGGATCTTCTCGGTCAAGCCACTGGTCGGCCACTGCCAGGCCGCCGGGGCCGCCGTGGAGATTCTGGCCACCATCTACGCATTCCAGACCGGGTACGTCCCCGCCCCGCCCCAGGTGGCTCCCGGTCACGCACGCTTGGTCGATGGGCGCACACCGCGCCTGCCTGGGCTGATGGTGAAATCGTCCATCGGCATGGGGGGATACAACACGGTTGTCATTATCGAGGGATCCGACGACTGAAGATCAGAGTTGACCGGCCGCACAGGCTAAAGATCGACGGCTAGCACGCCGATACCTGAGGTCTATGGTCACTGCGAGTAGTTTTGACGGACGGCGCCGCGCGGTTTCGTTCGATCGCATTGGGCCCGGGGACTCGATGTTCCCCGATCACCCGTTCGAGCTGTCCCAGGACATCGACCTCACCGGCGACAGCCTGCCCACGGTCACCTGGGCGTACGACCGATCCGCTGATTCGGTCATCTGGTC
>JADGOF010000183.1 GCA_017883105.1 Acidimicrobiales bacterium | reverse complement strand
ACCCATAACTGTCACTCCTTGAAATTCACGCTCCAAAACGCGGGGATCCATTGTGAAGCCCTACATGCATCGGCCCGCGTGATTGGGTCGATGACCTCATTACTCTAGGCGGGATTGGGGATGCGGCGCTGAAAAACCGTAGAACGCGCCGGTAGGAGGGAATTCGACGACGACCAGACCGGTGGTTGGCTCAGCGCTGGCCCGAGCCGGCGATTTCCCCATCTGCATGCCTCATCGGCGTGCCGGGGACGGTCGGCGTCGGCGTCGCCTGACCAGAGCCCCCGTCGCTCCCACGGGCAGTGACGCGTTCCGCCCAACTCTGTCCCCGGCCACGTCCGCTTTGGATCGGCTCGAACACCTCGGTCAGCACCATGGTGGAGAACGTCACGAAGAAGATCGGCTCGACCAGGGCCCCCAACCGGTCGGTGAGATAGACCAGGCCGAGCAGCGGATACCCGATGGCCAGCACCTCAACCAGGCCCTTGTAGATCCGGGCCACCGGAGTCGCGTCGCCGCGAGTGCGGCGCATGGCGATGATCGTCGCCATGGTAAGGGTGGCGAACTCGGCAATGCCCGACAGGATGTGGATGTAGTGGTGGATCGGGAGTTGGAGGTGCCACTCAAGTTGGCGGCACTTCTCGCTCAGTCCTTCTGCACAAGCGTAGGAGTACCGGCCACCCACCACCCCTGCCAGGGCGAAGGCGACCATCCACTTCCATTCGCGGCGCACCCCTCCACCGGCCCGCGATCCCCGCAAGACGAGGCCGGCCAGCATGAGCACCCCGGCCACCAGGTCGGCATCCGACATAAGCCCGGTGTGCAGCCGGCCGGTCGCCTCGAGGTCGGAGAAGAAGCCGTTGGCCGACGGCATCAGGCCGGGTACAAACGGAACCACCACCCACCAGTTGTAGGCAATGACCCCGCCGACAGCCAACACCTTGGCCACACTCACCCGGGCTCCGCTGCCCTCGCCTACCGCCCGACGGCCTGCCGGAAAGATCAACAACTGCACCTACGGTCCAACCTCATTGCGGCCACAATCATTCCCAAGGACCTCCCTCGTCCGAGATTCCCTTGAAGGCGAGGCGATGCGGGAATCCCCACGCTCCGCACACGTCGCTCATCGGTTGCCACGAATGCCCAATCCTTCGGATCTCAATCATCTCCGGCCACCCAGCCGGACGCCGATGGTGTCGCGTGGGCTCATCGTCCACGGCCATCGAGGATCAGGACTCGCTGCACCACTCAAACTCGTCGATCAAGCATGAGATTGCCCACTCGAGATGAGGCTACGCCGCGGTTCCGGCCATGACCACGCGGTCGCGACCGGTGTGCTTGGCCACGTACAGCGCCTCATCGGCAGCGGCGTAGGTCACCTCGGGACTCGTCTTGGGCTTGTGTACCGCGACACCGGCGCTGATCGTCGCCAGCGGCGATCCCTCTCGCCACGAACCAAGCAGCCGTGACACGGTCTCGAAACCTTCCTGGCCCGCACCTCGCATGACGACCATGAACTCCTCACCACCCATGCGGGCCACGGCATCGACGTCACGCACCGATTGGTTCAGGTCGTCGCCCAATCGGTGAAGAAGGCGATCACCCTCGGGATGGCCGTAACGGTCGTTGACCTGTTTGAAGAGGTCGACATCCAAGATGGCGACAGCGTCGCCAGGCTCCAAGGACTCGAGCAGCATTTCGCCCAGACGACGATTACCCACCCCGGTCAGCTTGTCGGTGACGATCTCACGGCTCAGGTCACCCAGCAGCCGTTCCCGTGCGTTCTCGGCACGCCTTACACGGTCCGTGTAGTGGGCGATGGTCTCTCCTGCCAGTACTGCTACCGGCACCACGAGTAGGACTGCAGGTATTGCACCAGGAGAACGAGGCGCCCCGGCGAGCAGAGGAGCCAGGTAGGCGGCCACCGTGACCGGTGCGAGGGCTGCGACTGTCCAAGGCGGGTACCAGATGCCAACCCAGACCAGAATCAGAACGAACCAGGTGCCGTAGGTTGCCGGCGGCAGCACTCCGACAGCATTGTTGGCGGCCACGTTGGCCATGGCGAACACCGGCAGCAACAGTGCGATCCAGCCATGCATGAAGTGCTTGGTGCAAAGCGCCAGCGCTGCTACGCCGACCGCCAGGTTCAGTGAATCCAGAGCTACCGACGTGAGGTGCCCATGACCAACGGTGCCGGGTACCAAGTCGTTGACCAGACCAATGGCCCCCGCAGCGATTAAGAGGTACCCAGCCTGGCGCACACCTCGCCCGGCATGAGGGCCGCGGCGGCGTTCCGAGCTGGGCTCGGACGAGAGGGCGGTGCCGTCGACCGGTGCCAGGTTCATGTGGTGACCTCCTGCCCTGACATCGGCTTGGTTGGCGTGAAGGTGAAGAGCAAATGCCCAGCAGCCATCGGGTCTCTCGTGCCACCACCCGGTGAAAGCCATCCGCAGCGTCACGTGGAGGGTCCGCTGCTACGTTCACAATCCATGGAGCGATCCACCCGGCCCCGTCGTTGTGGCACATGGTTGGGAATCGGGCTGCTGTTGGCCCTGGCCTCTGCCTGCGGGAGCTCGGACACCGGGCCATCCGGCGCCACCCCGTCGTCAATGCCCACGCCGCGGCCTTCGCTCCCTCCGCCTGCGCCGATCACCTGGTCGCCCTGCCCCAATGGTTCCACCCTCCGATGCGCCACCGTGTCGGTACCGGTGGACTATCAGCACCCGGCGGACGGGTCGATCCCCCTGGCGCTGACCCAATCTCCGGCGCTCGATGGCACCGACCCCCGCGGCACCCTGGTGTTCAATCCGGGCGGACCGGGAGAGAGCGGCAACCAGATCCTGCCGGTGGTCCTCGGTCTCCTCCCGCCCGAGGTGCGCCAGCAGTACGACATCGTGGGCTTCGACCCGCGGGGAACCGGGGCCAGCGAACCGCTCCAGTGCGGCACGGCGCCGTCGGCGGTGACCAGCGTCCTGCCGGTCCCGGCCCGGCCCGGGAAACCTCTGCCGGGCACACCGACCTTCACCGCCATGGCCCGGGCCTGTGCAAAGCAGACGTCGTACGAGCCCTTTATCTCCACCATCAACACCGCCCGTGACATGGACAGGATCCGCCAGGCCCTCGGGCTGTCCTCCATCAGCTTCTACGGAATGTCCTACGGAACCGTGCTCGGCGCCACCTACGCCGATCTCTTCCCCCGGCACGTCGCCATGATGGTCCTCGACGGTGCAGTGGACGTAAACGCCCCGCTGACCCGGCAGGCCATCCAGCAGGCACCGGCCGCCGAGCGGTCGCTCACCCACCTCTTCGCCACCTGCGTTGCCTCGTCCTGCCCCCTCGGGCCCGACCCGGCATCCTTCTACCGCTCACTGACCACATCGCTGAGCACCCACCCCCTCCCGGCACCGGGGAACGGAGATACCTATCCGGTCACCGTCGGGGATCTGGACACCGCCACGCTGTTCGCGCTGAGTGTGCCCGCCGCGACTTCGGGCTACTACGCCGCCCTCCTCGCCGCCCGCAACGGCGACGGGGCACCGCTGCGGACCCAGGCCCTCGAACTCGCAACGGACGTCAATAGCGCCCCCCTGGTCGACCCCCAGTGGGCCATCGCCTGCAACGACGCCGCCGACCACCCGAGCCCGACCACCGCCGGCGACCTGGCCCGGACGCTCGCCACCCGCACGCCCCTCATCGGAGCGTACGCGGTGACCTACAACATGGGTGGGTGCGTCTCGTGGCCGCAGGCCCGCGAGCCGGTGGTCGATCTCCACCCCAAAGACACCCCACCCGTCCTGGTCATCGGCAACACCGGTGACCCGAACACCCCTCTGGTTGGCGCCCGACATCTCGCCGCCATCTTCCCGATTGCCAGCGAGCTCACCTGGCAGGGATGGGGCCATACCTGGTTGGTGAGCGGATCGAGCGACACCTGCATGCAGCAGAGGATCACCACCTATCTGTCCGGCGGTGGGCTCCCCCCGGCCGGGACGGTCTGCAGTTGAACCGTGGACCCTTCAGTTCACGCCGCCCGCAGCGGTTCCGAGGTAACGCAAGGGCAACCGACCGCTGACAGCGAGCGCCACCACGGCCACCCCGGCCGGCAGCGCGAAGGCAATGGTCAGCCCCGAGGCCAGGGACCATCCCCGGAGCGCACTAACGGCGATCGCCGCACCTCCCAGCCCCGCGCCCAGCGCGGAGCCGAGGACATCGGACAGGCTGAGTGATGCCGACGCCCAACCCTCTCGTCCGTCGGGAGCTTCTCGCAGCATCATCAGGCTGATCGGTGCGTAGGCCAGGCCCATGCCGAGACCGGCGGACGCCCAGGCCGCCAAAGCGACCGCCACAGGCACCCCCGGATGGAGGACGACGATCATTCCGGCCGCCCCGACCAGCACCAGGCTCAGGCCCGCCCGCACCAGACGCCGGCCCTCCCAGCGGGTAGTGAGGCGCGCCTGGATCCACGCTCCAGCCGCCCATGCCAGCGTCGAACCGGTGACCACGATGCCGGCTGCGGCCACGCTGTGATGGCGGACGGTGACGATGGCCAGGGTGACGAATGCGTCCGCTCCGAAGAATGCGAAGGTCAACAACCCCCGACTGAGGATGGTGGTGGGCAGGCCCGGCCGAGCCCGCAGCGTCCCCTCCGGCAGCAGCCGACGAAGTGACGGCAGGAGCATCACCACGCCGAGGACGACCAACACGATTGCCACCACCGACCCACCCGCGGTCAGCCCACCGAGGAACAGCGCTGTCCCCACCGCGACCCGCGCCGCGTCGACCAGCCGGTGCTCGACCTGGGGAGGGGTGAACGGTCGACCCAGCTGCACCAGTCCGGGCAGTGCCAGGAGGCCGGTCAGCACCACCAGAGGCAGCAATCCGAGGAAGACCCACCGCCAGCCGAACGCTCGAGCGACACCGGCACTGATCAACGGGGCCACGATGCCCGGCACCACCCAGGCCGTCGACAGCACCGCCATCATCCGCGCCCGCAGCAGCTCGGGGAGCGCTCGCCCGATGGCCACATAGGCCACGGCTGGGATGGCCCCCGCTCCCAGCCCCTGGAGGGTCCGGCCCATCACCAGCACGGCCATCGAGGGAGCGAGTCCGGCCACCAACAGGCCGGCCGCGAACAGCGCCACACCGACCATGTAGGGCCGGGCCGGGCCCGATCGGTCAGCCTCCCGGCCGGCCGCCACGATGCCGATCATGCTGCCCAGGAGGAACGCGCTGAACACCCAGCCGTAGAGGTGGAGCCCGCCGAGATCACGGGAGATCTGCGGCATGATGGTCACCACGGCCAGGGCCTCCGAGGCCACGAAGGTCACCGTCAGCACGAGACCGGTGGTCAGCGCCCGGCGTTCGGGATCCCACAGGCCGCCGGCACCT
>JADGOF010000182.1 GCA_017883105.1 Acidimicrobiales bacterium | reverse complement strand
TCCCTCGCGTGTGCCGTCCGCTCGGCCGTGCCCCGGTGCGTCCCCGCCATGGCGATCTCGACATTGCCCAGTGCCGTCAGCCTCGGCAGGAGATTGTGGAGTTGGAAGATGAGGCCGATCTCCTCTCGGCGGAATCTGTTGGGATGGTCGAGATGCCCCAAGTCATGTCCATGCACCCAGATGGTCCCTGCTGACGGACGGTCCAGTGCGGCCAGAAGGTGCAGGAGCGTCGACTTCCCACCCCCCGATGGGCCGGTGATGGCGAGCAGCTGGCCGACCGGTACGGTGAGATCCACCCCCCGAAGTGCATGCACCATTCCGTCGTCGTAGACCTTTTCGACCCCTTTGACGTCGATGACGATCTCGGGCGGACTGTCCGGCTCACTCATGGCTCAACGCCTGTAGCGGCGTCAGGTTGGCTGCCCGCAGAGCCGGGTAGAGCGCGCCGATGACCGCCATGCCGAGACCGATGAAGATGCCCCGCAGGAAGGCTCCCTGGGTGTACTCGGCATGGAGCACGCCGGCCAGTTGCGGTAAGGACTCGAGGACCGCGGTGGCGGCGAAGGAGAGCCCCACGCCGATGATCGAGCCCGCCACGGCCAGAACCACCCCCTCGCTCACCACCAGCCAGACCACGCGGGTGCGTGACCAGCCGATGGCACGGAGCAGTCCGAACTCCCGCGTGCGTTCGAAGAGCGAGAGCAGCATGGTGTTCCCGACGATGACCGCGCCGATCAGCACCGCCAGCACCGTGCTGCCGGTCGTCGCCGCCTGAAGGAAGACGAGGTTGCGGTCGGCCCGGCCGAACTGGGATGCCGTACGAATGGTGGTGAGCTGGGGCTGATCGGAGGTGATTGCACGTTCCACCCGGGCCACGCGGTAGCCCGGCACCGTCTTCACGAACACCAGGGTGGTCGAGTCAGGTACGCGGTTGTAGGACTGCACTGCAGGGAGCGGGAACATGGCCGCGAGGTCACCGTAGGAGATGCCGGTGGAGAAGATCCCGACGACGGTGTTCCAGGAGCCGTTGCCATGGAACCGATCGCCCACCCTCAGCCCGAGGTTGTGCGCGGCCCGCCAGCCCAGCATCACCTCATGACTTGCAGTCGCTCCGTAGGGACGCCCGGTGACCACCGTCACCCCAAAGCCCTGCAGGTCGGTCGGAGCGATGCCAATCTCGATGAACAGAGGGTTTGCCGCGTTGATGCGCTCGGTCTCCAGTAGCACCCCGACCGCGCGTTGGACTCCTGGGGTCCTCTGTATCCTGCGCAGTTGGTCGGAGTCGATGTTGCTGAAGAGGATGTCCGAGACCCCCTTCTGGGCGACCGTGAAGTCGGACTTCCCGATCGCCAGGACCTCAGCAGCCGAACTCTCGAGTCCGCGGCTGACGACGACGAGCGTGACCACCGTCATGACCGCCAGGGCGATGGCAAGGGCGATGCCGAGCGATCGGGCCTTCTTCGCCCAGATATTGGTCAGGACGAGGGTGAGGAGCGACATCGACCTCAGGCACCTTTGGGGAAGGCGTGGGAGATGTGCCCGTGGTGCTTCAGCGCCAACAGCACCTCGCCGATAGACCACGCGGGACCCATCGATCCCCCCTTGATCGGGTTCGCCTGCTCAAGTCCCGCGGGGAGGTTGCCGTGCCGGAGTTCCGAGGCGTGGCGCCCGGTCAGAAGGCTCTCGCGCTTGAAAGAACACTCGAGCGCCGGCCTGCCAGCGCCGCGCCCAGCCTTCTCCCGTGTGCCTCTAGAAAGCCACATGACCAGACTGCTCCCAATCGTTGTGCCTACCCGCTGTGCGACGCCGAGCATCCGCCGTCCGGGTTCTCAGCCTGGCGCCTCCGAACGGCTTTCGGCAGTGCCGAAAGTCCCTTGCCGTCACTTTTCCCGCCCTGTGGGAGGTGACCTTCGGCCCGGATGTGACCATCGGCCCTATCTGCGCGTGCGCCTGTCGGCCACCATGGTCTGGTGCAAGGGGATCCAGTTGCCATTCATTGACCGCACCCGTGCGGGCAAGTTGTTGGGAGAGCGATTGCTGGATGTGCCCTGCATCGACCCGGTTGTGCTCGCCCTTCCCCGCGGAGGCGTTCCCGTCGGGTACCCAGTTTCGCTGGCCTTGGCCGCTCCCCTCGACATCATCGGAGTCCGCAAGCTCGGCGTCCCGTATCAGCCCGAAGTGGCTATGGGCGCCATCGGCGAGGACGGCGTTCGCGTCATCGACGATGGAATCGTGGCCACCGCTGGCGTGAGTGAGAGGGAGATCCGCGCCGTGGAGGCACGGAAGCGCTCGGAGCTCGAACGGCAGGTGCACCAATTCCGGACCGGGCGTTCGAGGATCCCGCTCGAGGGTCGAACGGCCATCGTGGTAGATGACGGCATCGCCACCGGTTCGACCGCGCGGGCCGCGTGTCTGGTCGCCCGGGCCCACGGGGCGGCCCGCGTCATCGTGGCGACACCGATCGCCTCCCGACAGGCCGTGGCCGAGCTCCGTGACGTCGCCGACGAGGTGATCGCCCTCGAGACTCCCCAGCCGTTCTTCGCCGTGGGCCAGTGGTACCTCGATTTCGACCAGACCTCCGACGAGGAGGTGATCTCGCTCTTGACCGAGTCCCGGAGCCACTGGGATCAGCGCCATACCGACCCGGGCGGCGACGGACCGTCCGATCCCGTCGATCCTGCCGATCCCCCCGTCAGAGACGAAGACGTCACGGCCGGCGCCGGCTCGGTGCGCCTGGAGGGACACCTGACGGTGCCCGAGCGCGCCCGAGGGATGGTGGTCTTCGTGCACGGCAGTGGATCCAGTCGACACAGTCCACGCAATCGGTTCGTTGCCCATGTGCTCAATCAGGCCGGGTTGGCCACTCTTCTCTTCGACCTGCTTACTCCGGACGAGGAGATCGACCGGTCCAACGTCTTCGATATCGCGCTCCTCGGCGGTCGGCTGGTCGAGGTCACCCGGTGGCTGAGCGAAGAGCCCGAGGTACGGAGCCTCGGCATCGGCTACTTCGGTGCCAGCACGGGGTCGGCGGCAGCTCTGTGGGCCGCCGCGGACCCACAACTCGACATCGGTGCGGTGGTCTCACGTGGGGGAAGGCCGGATCTCGCCGCTTCCCGTCTTGCTGCCGTCAGGGCCCCCACCTTGCTGATCGTCGGAGAGCGTGACGAAGTGGTCCTCGATCTCAATCGCCAGGCGCAGTCGCAGCTCACCTGCGAGAGCCGCCTGACGATCGTTCCCCGTGCCACTCATCTCTTCGAGGAGCCAGGGACACTTCAGGTCGCCGCCGACCTCGCCACCCATTGGTTCGTCGGGCACCTGGCGGACGCGGGCCGGCCCCCTCACTGATCGCTCGTGGCCCGAAAGCCCCACGCGGGGGCCCATCTTGGCAGCGTTCCCGTGCTGAGGCCGGATCCGACTGCAGCCCGCTCGGGTAGATCTCGCGAGGTTCGGGTCCGGCCGACCGGACCCTGCCGCCACTGCGGTGAACCCTTTCTCCTCGATCAGCCGACCGGTGATCCGCGCCCGTTGCTGGTAGAAGCTCGTGGGCCCCTTGCGTTCCTTTGCCTACAGGACAGACGACAATCTACGATCAGGTCCATCAGCTGGCCATCGTGCAACGTCCCACTGAGCGGTAGCTGGCCCCCCGCTGTCAGGCTCTCGGCGCCTGACGTGGACAATGCCAACAGCGATCCCCCGGTTTGACAGAAGGCTTTCTTCTCTGCTCCTAGAGCACGACTGCGAACTCGGCGGGAAGTACGGCGATGACATGGTCCATCGTGCCCGGGGCCAGTTCCTCCCACAGGCACTGCATCACGGCCCGCGTCGCCGTCGCCGCTTCGGCACTGCTCTTCAGATTCGCCTCGCGCTCGACCCTCACGACGAATTCGTCGAGCGTCAGCTTCTGCGGAGTCGAACCGGGGTCCCAGCCCTCGTAGAAGATCCCGCGGATGAGGAGGGGAAGTTGGGCGGCCAGATGTACCGACACCTCGGGGCCGACCCGGTCACGGAGCGCATGGAGCACGGCACGGAGCACTACGTAGGCATGCTGACGGTCCTCGCTGCCCATCTCCCCACTGAGCCTCTCGAGCCACTCGTGGGTCTTCGAAACCGTTCGATCGATCACGCTGACGTGGTGGGTCATGAGTCCCATATTCATCCTCCGACCGTCGGGTGGACAGGGTCGAAGGTCCCAGAACGTTGGGCTCTCGACGGTTCCCCGTCCGTACTGTGCGCAGCCGGTCGCCGCCATGGGCCAGACGAGGGGCCGTTCGGCCCTAGTGCCACCCCAGCCCCCGTCGTATTTTGGCCATGTGCGCACCGGTGACTCCGCCATCATCGACCGCCGTGGGCTCGATGATCTGATCACTGCACTGGGCCGGCGGGGTTTTCGTACCCTCGGTCCCATCGTCCGTGACGGGGCAATCGTCCACGGCGAGGTCGGCGCCTCCTCCGATCTTCCTGTCGGGTGGCACGACGAGCAGGGCCCGGGCTCCTATCGGCTCCGGTCGGGCGGCGAAGAGAACCTGTTCGACTGGGCCGTCGGGCCGGCCTCGTGGAAGTCGGAGTTCTTCCCTCCCCGGGAGACGATCTGGCGGGCCACGGTCGGTGAAAGGGGTGAAAGGGGAGTGTCGATTGACGAGCCCGCCTCTGAGCCGGCTCCGGTGGCCATCGTTGGGGCGCGACCGTGCGAGTTGGCGGCCCTCGACATCCTGGACCGGGTGCTCGCGGACGGAGAAGTGCCTGACCCCGGGTACACAAGGCGCCGGCAGGGAAGCTTCGTGGTCGTCGTGGAGTGCGGATCGCCCTCGGCGAGCTGCTTCTGCACTTCGATGGGCACCGGGCCCTCGGCGACCGAGGGGTTCGACCTGGCGCTGACCGAGCTCACCGACCCCGGCGACCACCGGTTCCTCGTCCGGGTCGGGTCCGAGGCGGGCGCCGAGGTGCTCGACGCAACTTCATGGCGCACCCCGGCACTCCACGATTTCGATCAACAGGACGCGGTGGTGACCGATAGTTCGATCCGGATGGGCCGGTCCCTCGACACGGACGGCCTGGCCGCCCTCCTCGCACGCAACCTCGACCACCCACGGTGGGAACAGGTCGCAGACCGCTGTCTGTCGTGCGGCAACTGCACCCTCGTCTGCCCGACGTGCTTCTGCAGCGACGTAGACGACGTGAGCGACCTCTCCGGTACGGTTGAACGGCAACGCGGCTGGGCATCCTGCTTCGACCTGGCCCACTCCTACATTCACGGCGGGCCGGTACGGCCCACCACGTCGTCGTGCTACCGACAGTGGCTCACCCACAAGCTGTCGACATGGTGGGACCAGTTCGACACCTCGGGCTGCGTGGGCTGTGGCCGCTGCGTGACCTGGTGCCCGGTGGGCATCGACATCACCGAGGAGGCCGCGGCCATC
>JADGOF010000181.1 GCA_017883105.1 Acidimicrobiales bacterium | reverse complement strand
TGGTGGCCGCCCCCGCGGCCGACCTGGGGGCGACCAACGCCGCCACCATCGTCGCCCGCCACGTCGAGGAGCGCACCGGCCCGAAGCTGGACGAAGCCAACGTGGTGGTCTCCGGTGGACGTGGCCTGGGCGAGAAGGACCAGTACGTGCTCATCGAGGAGTTGGCCACGCTGCTCCACGGCGCGGCCGGAGCCAGTCGGGCCATCGTCGACGCGGGCTGGGTGCCCTACTCGCACCAGGTCGGCCAGACCGGCAAGACGGTGAAGCCCACCGTCTACGTGGCCTGTGGGATCTCCGGTGCCACTCAGCACATGGTGGGCATGAAGAACTCGAAGAACATCGTGGCCATCAACAAGGACCAGGACGCGCCCATCTTCTCGGTGGCCGACCTCGGGATTGTGGGCGACGTGCACAAGGTGCTGCCGAAGCTGATCGAAGCGCTGAAGTCCCGGGGCTGACAGGGATGGGTCCGGTCGTGATAACCGGGCCGGCCTGAACTCCCCGGGCCTGTCGAGGTCGGCGCCTGCGGCGTCGCACGATCACAGGCAGCACACAGGCAGGGCGATAGTGTCCGCTCTGGTGTCGCGTCCGCGCGAGACCTTCTCTTTAGCCCTCGCCCGAACGACGGATACGTGCTCTTCCCCACCATCGACTTCGCCATCTTCTTCGCCGTGGTCTACACGGTGCAGTGGCTCCTCAATCCCTATCCAGGGCCATGGAAGGCGTTCATGGTCCTGGCCAGCTACTTCTTCTATGCCTGGTGGGACTGGCGGTTCATCTTCCTCTTGGCGGCATCGACGGTGGTCGCCCAGGTGGGGGGAGTGCTGATCCACCGGGCGTCCGGACTGCGCCGCCGGATCACCCTGTGGTCGACACTGACCCTGCTGCTCGGTCTGCTGGCCTGGTTCAAGTACTACGGATTCGTCGCCGTGAACGTCGACAACGTGCTGCACTTCGCCGGGCTGGGGCGACCCCTGCCCCTGATGGCCATCACTCTCCCGGTGGGGATCTCCTTCTTCACCTTCATGGCCATCAGCTATGTGGTCGACATCCACCGCGGGGTGTTGAAGCCCGCCCGTGCCATCGACATGACGGTCTATCTGGCCTTCTTCCCCCACCTGGTGGCCGGACCGATCGTGCGCGGCACCGAGCTGCTTCCCCAGATCCGGCGGCAGCGCAATCCGCTCGACGTCTGCCACGCCGAAGCGTGCGGGCTGATCGTGGCCGGCCTGGCGAAGAAGGTGGTGCTCTCCTCCTACCTGTCCACCTATGTGGTCGACCCGGTGTTCGCCGACCCCAGGCAACACTCGGCTCTGGAAGTGCTCTTCGCTGTCTACGGCTACGCCGTGCAGATCTACGCCGACTTCAGCGGGTACACCGACATCGCCATCGGCATCGCCATGTTGATGGGCTTCCGCTTCCCCCAGAACTTCAACCGCCCCTACGCCGCCCTCTCGTTGCAGGACTTCTGGCGGCGGTGGCACATGACGCTGTCCAACTGGCTGCGTGACTATCTGTACATCCCGCTCGGGGGTAACCGGGGAAGCGAGTGGAGGATCTCGGTCAACATCCTGATCACCATGCTCCTCGGCGGCCTGTGGCACGGGGCACAGTGGACGTTCATCGCCTGGGGTATGTACCACGGCGTCGGCCAGGTCATCGGGCGCCGCCGCCGGCTGACCCGAGGGGAACAAGGCCTGCCCCTCGACCCGGTGGGCCCGGCCCGGGTGGCCCTGGCCCGATTCGTGACCTTCCAGGTGGTGTGCCTCGGATGGCTCTTCTTCCGGGCCGACACCATCGGGACCGTGTGGGCCATGCTGACCCGTCTGGTCGACGGGTGGGGGCCCTCGCCCCTGGTCACCCCGTTGGCACTCCTCGCCATCGCCGCGGGAATCGGTAGTCAGTACCTGCCGGACAACTGGCTCGACCGGGTGCGGGAGCTCTTCGCCGACCGGCGCCCGGTGGTGCAAGGCGGCATACTTGGACTGGTCCTCCTGGGCATCACCACCCTCGGCCCACAAGGGGTTGCCCCCTTCATCTACTACCGGTTCTGACCATGACACCCCCGCCACCCACGTCGACCAACGGCCCCGTCACCGGTGACGAGGTGACCGGTGACGGGGCCGTTGGTCCGCCGCCCGGGCGCAGCAGCAGGGACGGGCACCAACGGAGCGACCGTGGCCACCGCAGCCAGTCGACCATCCCGGGGATCCCCTGGACGAGGATGTTGTTCATCGGCGCGGTGTGTTTCGCCGTGTGGCTGGTGCTCGACGCGCCCAGCCTCCAACGGTCGGCCACCGTGTCGCCGTTGGGCGCCCGCCGGACCGTCTCGCTGGACATCGTCGGCCCGTTTGCCGCCCTCAGCCGTGGCACCGGGCTCTCCCACCTGGTGGGATGGACCGACGGGGAGTTGGGCCGGACCCCTGGAGGCGGACCGTCTCTGGCTGTGATCACCGGCCCACCTCCCGCCAAGGGCCCCAAGCCCCCTCCCGGGCCCCGGCCCCCCGGCCCCGTCCCCGTCAGTGCCTCGTCGACCACCACGACGAGCACCCTTCCCGTTCTCAGTGCACACCCCACCTCGGCCGACCCGTTGCGTGTGCTGGTGGTGGGTGACTCGCTCGGCATCGACCTCGGGCAACCCCTGGTCAACGACCTGGCCGCCACCGGGGTGGTGACGCCGGTGCTCGACGGCCGGGTCGATACCGGTCTGTCCCGTCCCGACTACTTCGACTGGCCCGCCGAGCTCCGGGTGGACATGGCCAATCACCGGCCCCAGCTGGTGGTGGTGATGATGGGGGCGAATGATCCCCAATCCCTGGTCGGAGGAGCCGGTGGTGGCATCGTCTATGGAACCCCGGCCTGGAACGCGGACTATGCCCAACGGGTCGGCGCGTTCATCGACGAGGCCAATGCCGGAGGGGCCCATGTGCTGTGGGTGGGCATGCCTCCCATGGCCGGATCCCAGCTCAATGGCGAGATGCAGGACCTGAACGGGGTGGTGCACTCCCAAGGCGAGGCGCACCCGGTGGGTGCCACCTATCTCTCGTCGGCCCTGTCGCTCGGCGACGCCCATGGGGACTTCACCGCTTATCTGCCCAGCAGTTCGGGAGCCGAGGTCAATGTGCGGACACCGGACGGCATCCACCTGACACCGGGTGGAGGCGAGCGCCTCTCCCAGGCGGTGCTCGCCTCCATGCGCTCCATCCTGCACATCGATCTCCCCGACTGACCGCAGCGGGAGGCTCCGTCTCCCGCCTAGACGAGAGGCCAGGGGTAGGGAGGGTGCTCCCCGGTCGGTTCGGGGAAGATACCCGAGTCGACCAGTGAGCGGATCCGCTTCAGCAACGCATCCCGCTCCGGCTCGGAGAGCAGCCGGGCGAGGTCGTCGGGGAGCTCCCCCCGAAGCCGGCCGAGGTCGGCCACGAGCCCCTCGGGCACTTCTTCGTCGGCGAAGTCCCAGATCACCGTCCGCAGCTTCTTCGTGCGGTGGAAGCACAGGCCGTGGTCGATGGCCCACAGCCGGCCGCCGATTCCCTGCAGCACGTGGCCGCTCTTGCGGTCGGCGTTGTTGGCGACGACGTCGAACGCGCAGAAGGTGCGGAGTTCGACTTGATGGACGCCCTCGTCGAACAGGGGAAAGTAGTGCTTGTTGTAGTCGGCCTCGACGAACAGCTGGAGGGAACCCGGACCATAGGGGGCGTCGTGGCGTTCGACCGTCGGGGGCACAATGGCCCAGCCGAGGGCCTCGGACAGGGCGTAGGCGGCCACCTCACGGCGGTAGAGGCCGTCGGGGAAATCCCATAGCGACTGCTCACCGGTGGATGGCTTGTACACCGCCCGCAGCGGCTCGGTGCCGTCCGGTGCCGCATCACTGCCTCCGAGGGCAACCAGAAACGTCAGGTTGGAACTCCACGGGAGGCGACCCTCCACGGTCAGCTCGCAGGTCTGCAACCGGTCGACCACCACGTCGAGGTCCGGGCCGACGTCGGGACTCCAGCCGTTCACACCGCCGGAGGCCGATGGCCGTTGGTGCGGGGGCACTCGTGACCGGACGGATCCAGCGGCGAACCGCAGAGGGGACACGGTGGCCGTCCCGACTCCACCAGTTTGGTGGCCTGGATGGCGAAGGCGGCGGCCTGCTCCCTCGAGATGGACAGGCGGGCGATGGCACCCGTCTCGTCGTCGGAGACCAACTCTTCGATGACCAGGACGATGCGGTCCTCGGCATCGTCGTAGGAGACGCCGATGGTGCCCACCACCCAGTCCGGTTCGGTCGGCGTCTCCAGCGGGATCTCCTCGGGCAGGTGGCCGGGTCGCGGCTGGTCCTTCACGATGCGTGCCAGGTACTCGGCCACCACCGACACCTGCTGCTTCTCGATCTTGAGGGTCAGCAGCGTCGGGCCTTGTCGGCACTGCAGCAGGAACAAGCGGTCACCCACCGGGCCGATGGTGCCCACGGCCAGCCGTTCGGCCGAGAGGTCGTAGCCCTCGCTCATGCGATGGCCAGTTCGGTCAGTGCGCCGGTGGAGTTGACGGCGAGGACATGGGGCCCCGCCTGGCTGTAGGCCAGGGCGGACACCGAACAAGGGGAGATGGTCAGGCGCTGGAACAGGTCGAGATGGGTGCCGGCCGCCGCCGCCACGGCCGCCTTGATCGGATCGGCATGGGAGACCGCCACCACGGCCTCCCCCGGATGGAGGGCAACTAGGCGGGCGATGGCCGAGGTGATCCGGGCCTGCATCTCGAGGAAGGACTCCCCGCCGGGGAACCGGAATCCGCTCGGGGACCGCTGCACCTGGGTCCATTCGGGCTTCTTGGCCAATACGCTCAGCTTCGCTCCGGTCCACGCACCGAATTCGCACTCCAACAACCCCCGGTCCGAGCGCACCCGCAGCCCGAGGCGCTTGGCGATGGGACGGGCCGTTTCGGCGGTGCGTTCCAGCGGGGAGGCATAGACGGCGACCGGTCCGTACCGGCCCGATTCGGCCAGCGCGCCGATCCGCGCAGCCACGGCGTCGGCCTGGGCCTGGCCCTCGTCGGAGAGATGGAGCCCGCCGGCCCTCCCCGGCAGGACCTTGCCGGTGGTCGGTGTCTTTCCGTGGCGGACCAGGAGGACGACCGTGGGGCGAATGGGGGGGTTCTGTCGGCTGGCCACGCCCGTTCACCGTACTCTGTCCCCACGGTGCCTCGGCCGCCCGCACCACCGGCGATGCCGCTCAGTGTGCCGATCCGGCCATGGGCAGGACCATGGGCTCGTCGAAGGATTCGGCCGCCGGACCAAGTGGGGGAACGAGGGTGGCGCCGGCATCGAAATCGTCCCAGGTGGCCAGCACCGGGTCGTGGCTGTGGTCCTCGTGGGAGAGCTTGCTGGGCCACCAGTTCCACCGGCCCAGTAGGACCACCACCGAGGGCACCAACAGGGTGCG
>JADGOF010000180.1 GCA_017883105.1 Acidimicrobiales bacterium | reverse complement strand
CGCCTCGATGGCCCACGCATCATCCGACGTGGTCGCCATCCCCCGGTTGTAGGTGGCCAACAGCTGACGGACCGCCGCCTGGTCGTTCGAGACGATGGCAGTGGCCAGGGCCCGACATGAGGGCACCAGGTCGTGATGGGCAACAACGTGGTTGACCAGGCCCCACTAGAACGCCAGGTCGGCATCGATGTAGTTGCCGGTGATGCTCATCTCCCGGGCCCTTCGCACACCGATCGCCTCCGGCAGCATCACCGACATGCCCCATCCCGGCTGGACACCGACGCGGGCGTGGGTGTCCGCGAACCGGGCTCGGTCGCTGGCGATGAGGAAGTCGCAGGCCAGGGCCAGCTCGATGCCCCCGGTGACCGCCACTCCGTTGACGGCCCCGATGACCGGCTTGGCACGGGCACCGAGCGGTCCGCGGTCCGGCCCGTCGATCACGATCCCTGAATCGGACAGGCCCGAGTCGGCGGTCCCGAACTCCTTCAGATCCAGCCCGGCGCAGAAAGCAGGGTCGGCACCGGTGAGGATCGTCACGTCCACGGCATCATCGGCCTCGAGGTCGGCCACGGCTTGGCGAAGACGCCGGCGAAGGGCACGGTTGAGGGCATTCCTGCAGTCGGGTCGGTTGAGGGTGAGCGTGGCCACCCGGTCGGCCACCGCCACGTCGAGGACTTCCGCTTCTTCGCGCATCGCCACTCCTTGGTCTGCTCGGGGACACTATCCCGTGGGGCCCCCGGCTTCGGGCGAGGAGCCGGGGGATCCGCTCGCTTGGGCATCGGGGGGACGGGCCGCCGTCCTGGTGCCTTCCCCCTCAGCCCACCGCCGCCCGCACGCTGATGGCGAAGACCGGCTGCTGGAGCCGGGCGCCGCCCATGGAGCCGAGGAAAGGAGCGCCACCCAGGGCGAAGACCCCGCCGTCGGACGCCGCCAGCCAGTAGCCGGGGCCGGCCGGATCGGCGGCGATGCCCGCCACCGGCTCGTTGAGCGGCGACCCGGCCATCGAGCCGCCGAAGGCGGCGTCGCCGAAGGCGAAGACCCCGCCGTCGGACGCCGCCAGCCAGTAGCCCTTCCCGTCGGTCGTCCGGGCGATCCCGACCACCCCGGCATTGAGGTGCGTGCCACCCATCGAACCGAAGAAGCCGGCGTCGCCGAAGGCGAAGACTCCTCCGTCGGAGTCGACGATCCAGTATCCCTTCCCGTCCGGGGAGGAGGCCATGGACACCGGGACGCCGACGTGGACGGCCTCGTGGGCGACGGTGGTCTGGTCGCCGTAGGAGACGGCGTCGCCGAAGTGGTCGACCGAGCCGAGGCCGCTCATCCCTGCCTCAAGCACCCAGTAGCCCTTCCCGTCCGGGGTGGCGACGATGCCGATGGAGTTGGGCCACGTGTCGGCCCCGCCGCCGTTTAACTGGGTCCGATCCCCGTACGAGACGGCGTTGCCGTAGGTGGTGATGGCGCCGGAGTAGGCGTTGAGGATCCAGTAGCCACCGCCGCCGGGTGTGGAGGCCATGGCCCAGCAGGTCCCGTTCGGCATGATCCGGTCGCGGGTGTTCGGCGGGCACAGGGACGTGTCCGAACCGGCCGAGCCGAAGAAGGGGCTGGAGAAGGCGAAGACCCCTCCGTCGCCGCCCAACAACCGGTAGCCGGTCGTCGTCGACGCTTCCGCGGCCCGAGGCGCCGCCACCGTGCCGATCACGGCCACGAGGGCGATGGCGGTGACCACGTGGAGCACGGACCGTGCGAATGGCCGCCCCCTCAACCGCCGCCTGCCGGTCGCCTCGATCGAACGCTGGGATTCCATGGCGGGGCCTCCTCGGATCTGGCTATCGCAATTGTCCGGCCCGCCGACGTGGGTATTCAGAGGCGAAGGTCACATTGCCGGCCGGGGAGGCCCGCCCTCCACCTTGGGCCCGTTCCCTCGCATCGCCGGTTGCGCCGACGGCCGCCGAAGGCGTCCACGGGCCCGCCGCGTGTCCGGGCCCGTGCCGATCCTACCGGTGAGATCAGCGTCGATCCCCGACAGGCGGACGACTACGGGGATCCGGCGATCCGGCCCCCGCTTCCATGTCTCCTCGCCTCCGGTGCGGCGTCGGGACGAGACGGGCCAGGGCCCGCCATCCGAGGAGCTCCATCCCCAGAAAGGCCAGTGCCACGGCGACGAAGGCGATCGCTGTCCCCTGGCCGGCCACCACCCGCAGAACCATGCCCACAGTCACGCAGGCGATCCACACCACGACACCGGTCGGGACGATGGCCATCGGTTGGCGCCACGCCCGCACCGTCGTCCAGCCGGCGACTGCGCCCGCCAGAAACGGCCACGACGTGCTGGCCACGCCGGCCACGGTCACACCATCGGCATGGGACGAGCGACCGATGACCACGAAGACCAGGATGCAGACCACGTCGAGCGTTCCGGCCACTACGCGTTGCACAGCGCGAAGCGTAGGCGCCGGAGCGGTGCCCGCAGCGACGACAACCGCGGACAGCCCGCCGGTGCCGCTCGGACGGCGGCCCACTTGTGCAGCGACGGGTGACGCTTGGCCACCATCGGGACCAGCACGCTGCGGGGAGACAGCCATCCCGCGGCAGCCGACACCCGGTTGGCCATCCCCGGGATGACCACCGCCCGATTTGCATCCATGCCGTCGACCCCGGCCTTGGCCACCGCCCCCGCCGGGACCCACATGAACCTCGGCATGGCCTCGGCGGCCTCGGCATCGGAGATTCCGGCCGCCTTGGCGAACCCGGTCTCGACCGGGCCTGGGCACAGGACGGTCACCGTCACCCCGGTCGACCTCAGTTCTCCACGGAGGGCGTGGCTGTAGGAGAGCACGAACGCCTTGCAGGCCCCGTACCCGGCCTGGCCCGGAAGCGGCTGGAAGGCAGCCGTCGAGGCCACGTTGAGCACCGCTCCGCTGCGTCGCTCGACCATGCCGGGCAAGAAGATGGAGCACAGGTGGGCTACCGCTTCCACGTCGGTGCGGACCATGGCCACCTCGGCTGCGGGATCCGAGCGGGAGACCGGGCCCATGGTGGAGAAGCCGGCATTGTTGACCAACACGTTGACCTGGAGCCCACGATCGTCGATCACCTCGGCGATCCGGTTGCGGGAGGTCTCGTCGGTCAGGTCGGCCACGATCACTTCGGCCCGGACCCCGTGACGTGTCGCCAACTGCTCGGCCAGGGCCTGCAGCTTCGCTTCACTGCGGGCGACCAGCGTCACACCCAACCCGCGTCCGGCCAGCTGGCCGGCGATCTCCTCCCCGATGCCGGACGACGCTCCGGTCACGAGGCAGGTGCGGTCAGGGTTGGGAGCGGGAAGGGCCATGACCCGAGCGTAGGTCCGCCACTGCAGCACCGCCCACGCGTCCGGCGACGATCATGCTCCGTCCCCACCGCCGGGCCGGTTGGAGGAGGTGTAGACCGCCCGGGCCCGGTAGCGGAGCGGCCGCTCGCCCAGCTCCTCGAGATAGTGAGCGACCCATCCGGCCACCCGGGCCACCGCGAACAAGGTCTGCCCGGCGTCCTGAGGCATGCCGGTAGCCCAGGCCATGGCGGCCAAGGCCAGGTCGACGTTGGGCGGGGGGATGGCGCGATCGGCGGCCAGGTCAACCAGGGAGCGCACGAGAAGGACGTCCTCCTGGCGCCCCATCCGCTCGAAGAGGTCGAGCAGGACGGCAAAGCGGGGATCGCCGTCCTTGTAGACGGTGTGCCCGAAGCCGGGCAGGAGCCCCCGCCATCGCAGGGTCTCGTTGAGGGCGCGCTCGACCCCCAGGCGCCGGGCGTCGATCAACAGCGCGTGCGCCTGCTGGCTGGCCCCGCCGTGCAGTGGTCCGGCAATCGTGCCCAGGCCGGCGAGGAGCACGTCGTAGACGTCGGCACGGGTGGAGGCGGCTACCCGAACCGCCATGGTGGAGGTGGCCAGCTCGTGATCGGCCATGAGCACCAACGCGGCGTTGACGCCCCGCACCAGATCGCCGGTCGGCGCCGGGCTCAACCTCGCGGTCAACCGCTCGGCGAGGGAGTCGGGGCGCACCAGTCCATCGGACAGGACCAGAGGGTGGGACGGTGTTCCCGTGCCCCCGACTGCCACCGGCCCCGTCCCGCCCGAGCTGACGTCGGAGACGGCAAGGACCTCCACCATCGATGCCGCCACACGTCGCGCCGTCCGGGTCACCGACGGGGGCCGGAGATCGGCCCGGAGGGGGTCGAGGGCGCCGGCCATCACCACCGCCCACCGCATCCGGTCAGACGCGGCGAAGTCCGGCGGAAGACCGAGCGGCAACGGCTGCCAGGCCGGATCAGAAGTGGTGCCCCCAGAGGAGCTCGGTGCGGCCGAGCCCACGAGGCCAACAGGGACATCCCACAGGAGGTCGGCCACCTCCTCGAACGACGCCGTGGTAGCCAGATCGGTGGCCCGTCGCCCCCGGTAGAGGGGGCCGTGCTCGGTCAGGTGGGTCACGCTGGTGGTGACGGTGGCCATCCGGGTCTCCACCGTCTTGCCCTGGCGGGACCGACGGGCCAGGCGCTCCACCTCGTCCAGGTCGAACAGGCTGCGGCGTCCCGACGGAGCTGGGCGGGAGACGAGCAGCCCCCGGCTCACATAGGCGTAGAGCGTGGTCACCTTCACCCCGAGCCGGCGGGCCGCCTCGTCACTCTCGAGCATCCTGTCCATTCGTTCACTGTAGGACATTGACTTGATCAACATTTACAACGAGCGCACTTCCGTCCACACTGGGGTCCACCAAGAAACCGACTGCGGCAACGTTCCGTTCGACCCGAGGAGCGAGTCCATGCCCACCGCCGTTCACGATCTGATGTCGTCACCTCCCGTGACGTGCGATGCGGACATGTTGCTGCACGACGTCACCTCCCTCATGCATGCCCGCCAGATCGGCTCGGTCGTGGTGACCGAAGGCGGCACCGTGGTGGGCATCCTCACCGAACGCGACGTCCTACGGGCGTCCGCCGGCAAGGCGGATGCGGGTAGCGAGCCGGTGCGGCGGTGGATGACCGCCGACCCCGACGTCCTCGGCCTCGACGAGGAGGTCGGTGCCGCGTGGTCGGGACTTACCCATCACAACTACCGCCACCTCCCGGTGGTCGACCACGGTGAGCTGGTGGGAGTGGTCTCCATCCGGGACCTGCTGTCGGTGGCTCAGATCCGGCCGGCCGGCGAAGCCGGTGCGGATGTGCCCCGCGGACTTGAAGGTGTCATCGTCGCCGAGACCTCGATCGGCGACGTGCGAGGTCAGGAAGGGTTCTTCCACTACCGCCAGTACTCCGCCGTCGATGTGGCCGGCCATCGTTCGCTCGAGGACGTCTGGCAGTTGCTCTTCGACGGAGCGCTCCCCGACCCGGCGGCGGCGGCCCGGTTCGCCGACGAGGTGGCCGACCTCCGCTCCCTTCCCTCGGGACTGGTCGCCCTGCTTCCC
>JADGOF010000179.1 GCA_017883105.1 Acidimicrobiales bacterium | reverse complement strand
ACCGCGATTGAGGGCCTCGACTGCCTTGGCGCCCAGCGAGCCGTAGCTCATGCTCGACAAGTTGACGACCGAGGGTGCCCGGAACGCCCGGGTGCGACCGCGTGCGCCGCCGAACACCTTTGCGGTCGGCACTCGGAACAGGTCGTCGTAGGCGGCGTCGGCGGGGCGGGGCACGGCCAGCGGGAACGATGACTGCTTGACGATCAGGTAGCTCGGCGACGCCTCGATGTCGTTGTCGGTGCCGAAACCGAAGTAGGTGTTCTGGTCTTTTGATGCCGTGTAGACCCAACGGCGCTGGTCGCGGCTGAACGGCTTCTCCGAGTCGTTGTCGACCACGATGTACTGGCGGAGTTCGGGGCCGAAACCCTCGAGCAGGTACCGCAGGTGTCCGATGATCGGGAAGTTGCGCAACAGCGCGTGTTGGCGCTGGGTGAGGTCGTAGACGACCAGTACCACAAGGAGCACACCGACGACGACGAGGAGCCAGGCCCACCACGACATGAACCGATGCTGACACGCTCGGGGAGGAAGTGCACAGCCGAAGGACCCGACCCTGCGCATCTCGGCTTCCTCCGTTGAGAACATCCTCGGGTAGGCCTTCTCCGAACGACACGTTGAGGTGGCGTGATTGCCCGCATGTCCACTCGGCGTTTAGGGTGCGACCGTATGTCCCCGAGTCCGCCCAGGGCTGACGCTCATGCGACAGCTGGGGCGCCGACCGTGGCAGTCGTCCACCTGCCCTCGGGCGGCCACATCCGTCCGCTACTGCCTCTCGTCGCAGCCCTCCGAGACAGTGGGGCGCGAACGACGCAGTTTGCGCTCTCCAAGTGGGAGACGGAGTGCGTTGCTGTGGGCGGCGAGTTCCGCGCCCTTCCCGACTTCGGCATCGACGTGGACCACCCGCCGGCGAACCCGATAGGTGTGGCCGTGCTCATCGCACGCGCCACCGAGTGGTTGACCCCCTGGTTGACCGAGCAGCTCCGAAACTGCGCTGCCGACGTGGTCCTGCGCGACACGATCGCCCACTACGGTCGCTTTGCGGCGTACGAGGCCGGGCTACCCCAGGTGGCGTTCAGCCCGATGATGGCCATCCATCGGGGCATCCGCCCGACGCTCCGGAGCACGCCGGCGGCGCTTGTCCAGCTCGTCGCCGGGATGCCCGACGCGCTCAGGCTGCGGCGCGTATCGCGGCGACTCGAGCAACGCTACGGCGCGCCCATGGGCGGCTGGTTCGAGGTCCTCGCGGGGCGCTATGGGTGCACGACGCTCGTCGGAACCTCGCGCGGGCTGCAGATACGCCCCGAAGGCCTCGCTGGAGAGGATGTGCGGTTCGTCGGGCCGCTCCGCGCTGCGAGCGCGCCCGCCGGCGGCGTGGAGCCGGCACTTGCCGGGGTCGGCGACGACGAAGAGCTTGTCTACGTCTCGCTCGGAACCGTATTCGAGGACCGGCCGACGTTCTTCCGCGACGCCGCGCGTTCACTGGCGCGTCCCGGGCGTCGCGTCGTCCTCTCGATCGGAAGAATCGCCCCGCAGGCGCTTGGGGCGCTCCCCGCGGGCGTCACCGCGCATGCATACGTCGACCAACTCGCCGTGCTCCGTCGTGCCGACCTCTTCATCACTCACGGTGGGTTCAACAGCGTTCAAGAGGGGCTGGTGGCGGGAGTGCCAGTGCTGATGTTCCCCCAGATGCAGGAACAGGTGTTCAACGCCGACCGCGTGTCAGAGCTCGGAGCAGGGCTGCGCCTGCGTGGCGCAACACCTGCACGGATCGGTGCCATGGCGGACCTGATCCTCGGTGACCCCCGGTTTCGGGTCGCGGCAAAACGCACCGGGGCGGAGCTGCGCGGGGCGGTGGACTTGGATGGCGCGGTGGACGCCGTGCTCGGCGCCGGTCAGTGACGCCGGGCCGGCATCCTCGCCTTCGGTGACGTCCAGGTCCACGGCAGCGGAGTCTGACCGGCACTGCCCCTGATCAATTGAGGACACAATGGGTTGGGGCCTCGGTGTACGGGGCTGACGCCCGACCCCGAGGCCATTCGGCACTCTCCGGGGCTTCGGGAATCGTGTCGGTGGATGCGTCGACCCCGCTTGACCCGCAGTCGGACGGCGGTCCCGACGGCGCCTCAGTGAGAAAAGAGTCCTTGTCCTCTAGTTGGTGCGGTGCCGCAGTCCTACAGTCTTCGCGTGGCTCAGCTCACCTTGACTGGTTGTATCTCGCAGGGTGGCCACACCGCCGGGCGTGCTGGTCGAGCATGCCGGGGATGAGGGGGTTGACGAGAATCCAAAGACGGGCTGGCGGCTGGCTGTGTCTTCGCCGCCGTCCCGAATACCCGAGCCGGGAGCGTTGAGGTCGAGATGGGACTTCCCGCGGGATTCGACGCAGCCGGCGCCTATCGAGCGATGGTGCGGATGCGCCTCGTGGAGGAGGCGTTGGTGGAGGCATGGGCCGACGGGCTGGTGCCAGGTGAGTACCACTCAGGAATAGGCGAAGAAGGCATCAATGTCGGCGTCGTGAGTCATCTCAGTGGTCGTGACTCGATGGCGCTGGATCACCGCAACACCTCGCCCTTGGTCGGTCGAGGGGCCGACCTCAGAACTCTCATGCTCGAGGTGATGGGATCGGAGGACGGACTTAATCGAGGGTGGGCTGGGCACATGCATCTGATGGACCCGGATATCCCGGCGGCTGCCGACGGGATCGTGGGCACGAGCGGCCCGCTGGCCGTCGGTCAGGCCGTTGCCAACGCGCGGCTGTATCCCGGTCGTGTCGCGGTGGCATTCCACGGCGAGGCTGCCATGAACCAAGGGATGCTCATGGAGTCCTACAACATGGCGGTCGCCTGGAACCTGCCCGTGCTGTTCGTCTGCAAGGACAACAAATGGTCGATCACGACGTACTCGGCGGAAGTGACGGGAGGGGATCTGGTCGAGCGGGCTCGCTCGTTCGGGCTGGCCGTGGAGCAGGTGGGCGGCAACCGGATCGAGGACGTCTACCGAGCAGCCGGACGACTGATCACGCGAGCCCGGAGGGGGAAGGGGCCGGGCTTCCTCCACGCCAGCTGCCACCGACCCGGGGGCCACTTCGAGGGCGATCCCATCGTGCGCCTGCTGCACAATCCACGCGGTCAGGCCGAGGAGTGGGGCCCGCCGATGATCCAGAACGCCCGGGCGAAGACCGGCGGGAGTCGCGGCGACCAGCTCGCCGCGGTCAAGGTGCTGACCAAGCGCGGCGCCCGGGCGGCCCGCGACTACACGGTGCGCGCACGGATGGACCCCGTGCGGCACGGTCGACGGCTGCTGGAACAGGCAGCCGTCGACCGCATCGAGGCGTCCGAGCGCCAGGATGTCGAGCAGGCGGTCACCGAGGTCAGGTCGGCGATGGGTTCCCGTGCCACGTTCGGCGTGTCCGGGGGAACCCGATGACGGTCATGAGGTACGGCCAGGCAATCGACTTCGCCCTCGGCGAGGCGATGGCCCGCAACGACAATGTCGTCACCTGGGGTGAGGACGTGAGACTCATCCACCGCGACCTGCTCGCTCGGTTCGGACCCGAGCGGGTCCGCGACACCTCGATCAGCGAGTCGGCATTTCTCTACGCCGGCATTGGTGCGGCCATGGCCGGCCTGCGACCCGTCGTGGAGATCATGCTCATCGACTTCTTGCCCGTTGCCTGGTCCGGCATCGCAAATGCTGCCTCGAAGTTCCGGGACTTCTCCGGTGGCCGATGGGAGGTTCCTCTCGTCGTGCGCGCCGGCTGTGGTGGCTGGTACACGGATGGTGGACAGCATGAGCAGACGCTCTGGGGCCAGTTGTCCGCCTATCCCAACATCAACGTGGTCTGCCCCTCGACCCCCGCCGATGCAGCGGGACTCATGCTCACGGCGGTGGAGTCGGACGAGGTGGTGGTCTTCCTGGAACACCAGCTGCTTTCCGAGCAGTGGATCGACTTCCTCGCCGGGAACAGCCGCACCACCGTCAGCTTCGACCACCTGGTGCCACCCGACGGAGTGGAAGGGGAGGTCCCGCTGCCGCTGGAGCCGGTCCCGCTGGGACAGGCGGTGATCCGCCGGGACGGGTCGGACGTTACCTTGGTCAGCCTCGGCGTCGGGGCACACCGATGCATGGAGGCGGCGCAGGTGCTGACCGCCTCGGGCATCGAGGCTTCGGTGCTGGACCTTCGCAGTGTCTACCCGCTGGACAAGGACGCCGTTCTCGAGGAGGCCCGGAAGACCGGGCGCGTCGTCGTGGTCGATGAGGACTACGTCCGCGGCGGGTTGACCGGCGAGATCGCCGCCCTCCTGCTCGAAGCCGGAGTGACGACCCGATACGCCCGGGTCGCTGTCGAAGGGACGATCCCGTTCGCTCCGCACCTGGAGTACGCCGCCCTGCCCAATGCCGAGCGGATCGTCACCGCTGCCAAGCGCCTCGAGTGATTCACCGACTGGAGAATCCCAGTGCCTGAGCTTCCGCTCAACCAGATCGCCATCAGCGTGACAGACGTTCAGAGATCACATCGGTGGTATCGCCACATCTTCGGATACCAGGAGTCCGGCGGGACCTACATGTTCATCCCGCTGCTCGGGTCGGCCAAGGTGCAAGGTGTACCGGATGCAACCAGTACCTGCTGGTGGCTGATGGATCAGCAGGAGTTCTTCCAGCTGGAGCTGTTCCAGTTCAGCAAGCCGACGCCCCGTTCGCTGCCCGAGGACTGGCATCCGTGCGACATCGGCTACACCACCATCGGAATCAGTGTCGCCGACTTCGACGGCACGCTCGAGCGGCTGGCGCGTCGACGGGCACCCTTGTTGGGCGACCCGATCGGGGAGCCCGGAGCCAGGCGGGTCTGTGTCCGCGACCCCGACGGTGTGCTCATCGAAGTCATGGAGGACGACCCCCGCTCCGGCGAGCCGAGGCTCCGGCCCTACGCCGACGTCCCGGTGGCAACCCGGTTCGTCACCCTCTCCGTGCCCGACCTGGACCAGGCCCGCCGCACCTGGATCGAGACCCTCGGGCTCCCCGAGGTCACCGACGTGCGCCTGCACGGACCGGAGCACGAGGCCCTCTGGGGACTGGCGGGTGCGACCCGCGAGTCGTTCGTACTGCGCGCCGGGGACATGTTCATCGAGGTCGTGCAGTATCTCGATCCGATCGGCGATCCCTGGCCCGACGGCTACCGGATCAGCGACCACGGCCTGCTCAACATCGCCCTCGGGCTGAGGACCTACGACGCGGTGACCGAACTCGTAGCCACGTGTCAATCGGCCGGAATCCCCCCGAACGCTCCGCCGCCGACCACCTTGAAGCCCTTCTGGTCGTGCTCCTACGTCAACGACCCCCTGGGCTTCAGTATCGAGTTGCTGTACGTCGCCAAGCCTGGCCGGAAGCGCCTGGTCAACCCGTTCAACCTCTTCGAACTCGGCTTCCGCCCGACGCCGGCACCCATCACACGAGCCC
>JADGOF010000178.1 GCA_017883105.1 Acidimicrobiales bacterium | reverse complement strand
GAACCGCCAATTCGACGACCGCCCGCTGTTGGTGTTCTGGGAGATGACCAAGGCCTGCGCTCTCGCATGCTCACACTGTCGGGCCAATGCGCAGTGTCACGTGGGTCCCGATGAGTTGTCGACCGCCGAGGGCTTCGGTCTCATCGACGAGCTGGCCTCAGCCGGTCGGCCGCGGCCGATCCTCATCCTTACCGGCGGCGACTGCCTTATGCGCGATGACATCGTGGCCATCGCTACCCACGCGAAGGACATGCAGGTGCCGGTCGCCATCGCTCCCTCGGTCACCCCCCAACTGACGTCGCCCACGCTGTGGGCGTTGCGCGAGCAGGGTGTGAAGACTGCATCGCTGAGTCTCGACGGCGCGACGCCGGACACCCACGACGGGGTGCGCGGGATCAGTGGCCACTTCGATGCCACACTGCGGGCCATCGGCGAACTGCGCCGTCATGGTTTCACCGTTCAGATCAACACGACGGTCATGCGGCCCAACATCGGCGAGCTCGCCGACATCGCCGCACTGATGCACACCATGAGCGTCGACATCTGGGAAGTGTTCTTCCTCATCACCACAGGCCGCGGCACCGACGTCGAGGCGTCGACCGCTCATGAGAACGAGGACATCTGCCACTTCCTCGTCGACGCCTCACGGTACGGATTCACCGTCCGCACCGTCGAGGCCCCTTTCTTCCGAAGAGTGGCAGCCGAGCGCAGGGAGACCGACGGCATCCTGCCCGAGAGGGCATTCGACACCGGCCCTCTGTACGCGCAACTCCGCGACACGCTCCGTACACGGTTGGGTCCACCGACCATGCCGGTGCGAGCCCCGAGTGCGGCAACTCGCGACGGCAAGGGGATCATCTTCGTAGCCGCCAACGGAGACGTCTACCCATCCGGATTCCTGCCCCTGCGGTTGGGCAATGTCCGCCAGACCAGCCTCATGCGGGTCTACCGGGACGATCGGTTGCTCCGTGCGATCCGAGACGCCCAATTCGCCGGACAGTGCGGTATCTGTCATCGGGCCGACCTGTGCGGCGGGTCACGCTCACGTGCGTACGCCACCTCCGGTGATCCGCTCGGAGAAGATCCTGGGTGCATCCTGACCCTTGCCGGTACCACGCTTTCCAACCACGAGGCGATACCGAGCGCGCGCTGATCCCATCCGGGGACTCCCCCTCTGTACACCGAGGCAACGGGCATCAACCTTACGGGACGCCTGGCGCCGAGGCCAAGAGGCAGTCACGTGGCATCTCAACTGCCGGTCGCACAACGCCCGGTCCGCCTCAGAAGGTCTGTCGGACCCCAGGGAGTTTGGCCCACGCGGCCTCGGCCATACCGGTTTCGGGACTTTGGACCCTGAGAGATCGAGATCCATCGGCGTAGGTTCTCCTTATGGGACACGGGAACGATGGTCGGTTCCTGGATCTGGCTAGGCTGGGGGAGGATGAACAGGCACTGCGTGAGCAGGCCCACCGGATCGCCGTGGAAGTGCTCCGGCCGGCGGCCTATGCCCTCGACAGGATGTCCCCGGTGGATCGCATCGCCCCTGGGTCCCCCTTCTTCACGACGATGGCGACGTTGAAGTCCCTCGGCTATCACCGGTTCTTCCTACCCGCGGAGGCGGGCGGTCCAGAGGAGCCGCTGTCGCCGCTCGGCCAGTCCGTGGTCCTCGAGGAGTTGGGCTGGGGAAGCCTCGGGCTGGCCACCGCCTTTCTGGTCGACATGCTCCCGGTGATCACCATGTCCCGGTTCGGGAGCCCCGAGCTGCAGGCCGAGCTCATGGTGCCGTGGGTCGAGGACGAGACGGGCGCCTTCCACGGGTGCTGGGCCATCACCGAGCCGGATCACGGGAGCGACTTCATCGGAGTGCGCGACGGCGATGCCCCGACCTACGGCCGGGCCCAGCTGATGGCCGAGCCGAGTGACGGCGGATGGATGTTGCGGGGCCAGAAGTCGGCGTGGGTGAGCTCGGGCCCCATCGCCACCCACGCAGCCGTCCACGCCCAGGCCGGCCGTGACGGTGACTTGTTCCACAGCCTCTTCGCCATCGTCTCCCTCGATGATCCCGGGGTGCGGCGAGGTCCCCCCGCCGACATGCTCGGAGTCCGGGACGATCCCCAGGGTGAGCTGTTCTTCGACGATGTCTTCCTTCCGGAGCGCAACGTACTCGTCCCGCCCGGGCCCCTCTATCCTGCGTTCGGCGACCAGTTGCTGTGCCTGACGAGCTCGGTCATCTCGAACGTCGCCGTCGGCGTGGCACGTGCCGCATTCGAGGAGGCACTCCACCATGCCCGCGTGCGCATCCAGGGCGGCGGGCCGATCGCTCGCCACAAGAACATCCAGCTCACGCTGTACTCGATGTTCGAGCACGTCGAGACGGCACGCGCCTACTGCCGTGCTGCGCTGGCCCACACACAGGCGAACGTCCCCGGGTCGTCCCCCGAGGCCCTCGGAGCGTCGCCACGCCACGCCCGCGCCGCTCAGGTGTACGCGAAGCGGGCGGCCTACGAGGTCGCCCATGATGCTCTGCAGGTCTTCGGCGCCCAGGGGTTAAGCCGTGACTCGCTGATCGAGAAGCTCTTCCGTGACGCCCGGAGCCTGCTGATCGAGGACGGGACCCTCGAGGTGCTGGCCCTCGACGCCGCACGCGACCTGATCCAGAACTACGAGCACGAGACCTACGACCTCGAGGAGATGATGGCGACATGGTGACCATGAAGAGCACGCCGCTGGATGCACCCCTGTTCCAGATGGATTCGGAGCGCGGGATCGAGTACTGGGGCTGCCGGGCCGTGATGGCCGGCTTCACTGTGCGCGGCGACATCTCCGACCTCGTCCCGCACGGCCTCCACCTCGACTCCCCGGCGATCGGCGCAGTGCTGGTTGCCGAGTACGGGGCCAGCACGCTCGGCCCCTACGGCGAGTACGTCTCCCTCCTGCGGGTGGTTGACGACGACGGCGTCGACGGTCTGTACGTTCCGTACATCTATGTGACCGACGACGCCGCGATGGCGGCCGGCCGCGAGGTGCTCGGCGCACCGAAGAAGCTGGCGTCCATCGGCGTGGAAGTCCGCCCGGAAGCGGTGGTCGGCACACTCGGGCGCCCATCCGAGTGCACGCTGGCCAGTGTCGTCGTCTCGCCGGTCGAGCGGCTGCCCGCCGAGATCCTCGATGCCTTCCTGCCCTCGGGCACCCCGTTCTACTCTCTGCGCCACCTCCCGGGCCCGCCCGGGGCCACACAGGTCCACGAGCTCATCCAGTGGAACTGTGACCTGGCTACTCGCAAGGATGCCTTCGGCGACGACCTGCGGTTCACCGGGCCGGGTTCGGTCACCTACCCGTCGCGCTCGGCAGTGGACCCCGTCCATCGGCTGGAGGTGGACGCCTTCGTGGCCGCCGCCTATTTCGAGTTCGACATGCGTCTCACGGCGGGCAAGGTCATCTGGTCCGAGACTGTGGCTGCCGTAGGCTCATGGCAGGCCGTGCCCGCGGGAGCCTCTGCGTAGGCGGGATCGCCCGATCGGATTTCCGGCGCGCCCTGTGGCGGGACGGGACGCGCCGGTGCATCGGCACTCGCCCGCCGGGCGGGCCACCGGAGACGCAGTTCACCGCCAGTCCACACAGGAGGTAGGGCCCCATGAAGACCGCCATCACCGAGTTGTTGCACATCGACGTTCCGATCCTCGCCTTCACCCACTGCCGCGATGTGGTCGCCGCCGTGACCAAGGCGGGAGGCATGGGCGTGCTCGGTGCCGTGGCGCACTCACCCGAGCAGCTCGAGATCGACCTTGCCTGGATCGAGGATCAGGTCGGGGGCCGACCGTACGGCATCGACCTCATCGTGCCGGCCAAGTACGCCGGTTCCGATTCGGGGGGCTACACCATGGCGGACATCTCCAGCCTCATCCCCGAAGAGCACATCGCCTTCGTCAACGAGATCCTCCGACGGTACGACGTACCGGCCCTACCCGCCGACGAGTCACCACGGGACCAGTTCGACGGGAGCGAAATGGCCGTGCCGTTCTCGGAGCGCCAGGCGGACTCACTGCTCGAAATCGCACTGGAGCATGGGCCGTCGCTGGTGGTCAACGCCCTTGGACCGCCCCCCGCTCACATGATCAAGCGAGTGAAGCAGGAAGGTCGCCTCATCGGGGCGTTGGCGGGCAAGGCCCAGCACGCCGAGCGACACGTGAACGCCGGCGTCGATGTGGTCATCGCCCAAGGCGCCGAGGCAGGGGGCCACACGGGTGAGGTGGGCTCGATGGTCCTCATCCCCGAGATCGTCGATGCCGTTGCCCCGGTACCCGTGCTCGGCGCCGGCGGCATCGGGTGTGGGCGCCAGATGGCCGCCGCCATGGCTCTCGGCGCGCAGGGGGTGTGGTGCGGATCGGTGTGGCTCACCACCGAGGAAGCGGAGACCCACCCCGTCGTGAAGCGGAAGTTTCTGGCTGCAACGTCATCGGACACGGTGCGCTCGCGGTCACGAACGGGCAAGCCGGCGCGGCAGCTGCGAACGGCGTGGACCGACGAGTGGGACGACCCGACGACCCCGATGCCCCTGGGAATGCCCCTGCAACCGATTCTGGTCAACGATGCCCTCACGCGCATCGACCGGGCCGCGCACCGGGCCGACTCGGGCGCCGAGCAACTGGCCAACTACTTCGTTGGCCAGATCGTTGGCTCGATGAACACGACCAAGATGGCCTCTCAAGTGGTCTTCGACATGATCGACGAGTTCATCGAGGCGGTCCAGCTGCTCGGCCACCAGCTCGAGTCCTGACAAGACCGGAGACCGCCTGTAAGCATCCGCCGGGCTGCGTACCTCGGATTCGCATGCGAAAGTCGACGTCCGAATGGACGATCATGGCTTCGCGGGCTCGGTGAGGTCGGCCAACAAGCACCGGACCCGGCGGTCGATGTCGTCGACGATGGGCCGGACCGCGTCGATCGGTTTGCCGGCAGGGTCTTCGAGTTCCCAGTCGAGATAGCGCTTGCCCGGATAGTACGGGCATGTGTCGCCACAACCCATGGTGACGATGACGTCGGCAGCTCGGGCGGTTTCGTCAGTGAGGGGCTTGGGGAACTCACGTGTCGGGTCCAGGCCCCGTTCGCGCAGAACGGCAAGGACCGACGGGTTGAGTTGAGAGGCCGGTTCGGACCCGGCTGAGCGGACATCGACCCGACCTTGCGCGTAGTGGTCGAGCAGAACCCGGGCAGCGAGGCTGCGACCGGCGTTGTGGATGCAGAGGAACAACACAACGGGAGTATCGGTCACGGCGTTCCTTCCAGTCTGGCCTGTTTGGTCGGCGGGTAGTAGTGCCGTCGGGCCCACAGGGACACGTACACCAAGGCGACGAGGACCGGAACCTCGATGAGGGGGCCGACCACACCCGCGAGAGCCTCTCCGCTGGTGACGCCGAACACGCCGATGGCGACGGCGATGGCGAGCTCGAAATTGTTGCCCGCCGC
>JADGOF010000177.1 GCA_017883105.1 Acidimicrobiales bacterium | reverse complement strand
GCCGCCCGGGGTCGTCCCGAGTCGACCGGTCGCTCTATCCATGCCGGGCATCGTAGAGCGCGAACCGTCCCCGGCGACACGCCGTTGGCGCAGTGCCTCGAAGCAGAGTACTGCAGCTGACACACTGACATTCAGGGACTCGGCCCGTCCGGCCATGGGGATGGTCACCCCCACGTCGAGTCGACCGGTCACCTCGCCGCTGAGACCGGATGCCTCGTTGCCGAAGATCAGGGCGACCGGTCGGCTCCAGTCGAAGGTCGTGTAGTCGATGCCATCGCGCACCACGGTGCCCACCGTGGTGAATCCCCAGGTCCGCAGGGTCTCGATGACCGCGTCGGCCGATCCGCCCGACACCACCGGCAGATGGAAGAGTGATCCGGCCGAGGAGCGCACGGTCTTCGGGTTGGTGGGATCGACCGTACCGTCACAGCAGATCACCGCATCGACTCCCGCCGCGTCAGCAGTCCTGATCACCGTCCCGGCATTACCCGGGTCGCGAACGTCCACGCACACCAGCACCATCGAGGCGCTTCGGACCTCCTCGAGCTTCGCCGGGCGGAATCCCACTACCGACACGACCGGCTGGGGTGTCACCGTGTCGGCGATCCGCTCGATGACCCCGGGGGCCAGGTCGAAGACCCGGGCGCCGGCGGTATGCGCCCGGTCCACCACCTCGGCCACCGCCGTGACGGCCCGACCCTCGGGCGCGACGTAGACGGATTCGACCGGTGCGCCAGCAGTCAGGGCCACCGAGAGCAGCTCGGCACCTTCGAGGACCACCACGTGCTCGGCGCTGCGAAGACTGCGCTTACGCAGGAGCTGCCTGACCCGACGGACCCGTTGGTGGGTGAAGGCGAGCCCAGCCTGGTTCAGGAACCGGCCTCGACGCTGGATTGTGCTTCGGACAAGGCGTCGTTGGCCACCTTCACCAACGTGGCGAACGCCTCGGGCTCGGTGACCGCCAGGTCGGCCAGCACCTTGCGGTCGACTTCCACGTCGGCTCGGTGCAGACCGGCGATGAACCGGCTGTAGCTGGTCCCGTTCAGACGAGCAGCTGCGTTGATCCGCTGGATCCAGAGCTGGCGGAAGTCACCTTTGCGGGCACGCCGGTCACGGTAGGCGTACTGCATCGAGTGCATGACCTGCTCGTTAGCGGCACGGAAGGAACGGCTCTTGTTCCCGTAGTAACCCTGTGCCTGCTCGAGGACGGCGCGATGGTGCTTCTTTGCGTGGACTGCGCCTTTGACTCGGGCCATGAGAAATCTCCTTTGCGTGTGGGTGGTGATCGAACTGGTGGCGGGAACCGCCCGGTTCAGTGGCGGAACCGCTCACTCGGGACCGGCCGGGACGACCAACCGGATCCTGCTGGCGCCGGAACGCCGCTGTCGGGCACCTGGAAGAACCAGCCGGTGGAACCGGCGCTTGCGGGTGAAGAGCGGGTGATGCCAATCGGCGGAAGCCGCAGGACCTACCGACCGAGCATGCGCTTGATCTGCTTTTCGTCGCCCGGGGCGAAGTCCGTCTCGCGGCCCAACCGGCGCTTGCGCTTACTCGACTTGTGCTCGAGCAGATGGGAGCGGAAGGCCTTGCGACGACGCAGCCGGCCCGTCCCGGTCACCTTGATCCGCTTGCGGGCCCCGCTGTCGGTTTTCATCTTCGGCATGACCTATCCCTCTCCTTCACTCGACTCGTGGGCGGGAGCCTCTGCCCCTGCCGCTTGTTCTGCCACTGCGGGCGTCACCACGTCCGCGGTTGCGGAGGCCTCCGGCGCATCCGCCGTCGTGGCCGACTCAGTGTCGAGTGCCTCCGGTGTGGCGGCCGGGCGGCCCTTGGCCTCGGCTCCGTTGGAACCTCCGCCCTCATGACCCGGCCCTCTCGATGCTGCCGACTGCTTTGCCCTCTTGTCCGGTGCCAGCACCATCACCATGTTGCGACCATCGAGCCGCGGCACAGCCTCGGGCTTACCCATGCCGTCCATCTGCTCGGCGATCCGGTCGAGGATCGCCTTCCCCAACTCGGGATGGAAGACCTCGCGCCCACGGAACATGATGGTGATCTTGACCTTGTGACCCTCTTCGAGGAACTTGGCGACCTGCCGGGTCTTGGTGTCGAAGTCGCCGATACCGATCTTCGGGCGGTACTTCATCTCCTTGATCCCGACATGGACGGCCTTGCGCCTCGACTCCTTGGCCCGCTGGGCGGCATCAAACTTGAACTTGCCGTAGTCCATAATGCGACAGACCGGCGGGTTCGCCCCCGGGGCGACCTCGACCAGATCCAGATCGAGCTCACGGGCGATGTCCAACGCCTCCGGCAGCAACTTGATACCGAGCTGCTCTCCGTCCGGGTCGACCAGCCGCACCTCCCGGGCGCGGATCCGGTCGTTGATGCGAGGCTCATTAGTGGTGATGGTGGCTGCTATTCGACTTCACTCCCTGTCTTCGGATCACGGACCTCCCGTGACCAACAACTAAGGAGCGGAACCACCACCGGCTGCAACGACTTGCATCGCTGCCCGGTCCCATTGACCCGGCGCACACATCACAGTGCATGGTGGCCGGGTGGGGGTTCACCGCGGTGAGACCCCGCTTCCTCGTCTATCTGTTGGCTTAGGCTACCAGTCGTGAGCACACTTTGGACACCAGATGGCGAACGACCGGTCAGACGACCCGGCGAGGCAGGCCCCGGCCCGGACCCCGCAGGCCAGGGACAGGCCTCCGGCGACGGCGACGGTCTTCCTCCCGACATGGACGAGGATGCCCTCGCCGCGCAGGTCGAGGCCATGCGGGCCGAACTGGCCAGCTCCCCGGTCGAGGTCGTCGTGGCCAACCACTGTTACGGGCTGTTCGAACTGGCCGCCGTCTACCTCTCCCAGCTGCCCCCCATGCTGACCCAGGCCCGCCTGGCCATCGATGCCCTCGGAGCGCTGGTCGGCGGGTTGGAGGGGCGCCTGGGCGAGGCCGAGGAGCACCTGCGGGACGGCCTCAACCAACTGCGACTGGCCTACATCCAGATCGACGGCGCCCAGCGGGCCGCGGCCGAGGCGGCCGAGGCGGCGGACGTCGACGGGAAGGGCGGCGGCCCACTCGGGGCCGAAGCCGCGGAGCGAGCCGAGGACTATCCCCCCGACGCACCGGTCCGACCTCCCGACGCCGACGGGTGACCGCCGGCCCCGACGATCTCCCGGTTCCGAACACCGGCCCCCAGCCACCACCCGGCCCCTCTGCCGACCCGGAGCCCTCCACCGGAGGCATCGACGCCTCCCGGGTCCGGAGTTTCATCGGTTTGTCCGTCGGACTGGTGGGCCCCCGCGCCAACCTGGCCGTCTCCGGGGTCCTCATCACCCTGTATGTGCAACAGCGGGCCTCGGGTGCCCTGGCGGTGACCTTCGCCCTCACCGCCAACCGGTTGCTCAGCTGGCTGACCTACCCGGTGGCCGGGCGCCTGAGCGACCGGACCCGCAGCCGGGTGGGCCGGAGGACGCCCTACATGGCCGGCAGCCTCATCATCATGGGCATCTCCACCTGGATGTTCACCGTGGTCAGCGGGTACTGGCTGCTTGTCCTGTTCATCGTGATCGCCCGGCAGGCCGCGGCCATCTTCACCCTGACCAATGTGGCCGTGGTGCCCGAGGTGTTCGGGCGGAGCCGGTGGATCAAGGCCCTCCTCCTCACCACCGTCCTCGGCACCCTGGCCAGCCTGGTCATCAAGGGCACGGTGATCGCCACCTGGAAACAGAGCGATCCCGCCACCTGGAACCTCCCGTTCCAGGTGGCGGCGGTGATCATGGCGGCCGTGGGGATCGGGGTGCTGATCCTGGTTCGCGAGGCCCCCACTGCCACCTTCGGGGCCGAGGCCGACCGAAAGGAACGGGCCCGGCCGACCCGTGACGAGTTGCGGGACATCCTGTCGGGCCCCAATGCCAAGGTGTTGGTGGCCGGCTCCCTGCTGTTCTGGGCCGGGGTTGGGTCCACCGCGTATGTGGCCATCCTGTTCTTCCAGCGGATTCTCCACGCCGGCGCCAGCGCCCAGACCATCGCCGGGCTGGCCACCGGCCTCCCGGTCTTCCTGATCGGAATCGCCCTCGGCGTACCGCTCAGCCGGAAGCTGACCCCGATGCAGTTGGCCATCGGGGCGCCGCTGCTCGGCGCCGTCCTGGCCGGTGTGCAGTACTTCGACACCCATATCTGGCAGGCGGTGGTGCTGGGCTACATCGGCGCGCCGTTCATCGGTGCCTACCTCATCGTGTTGGCACCCCTCCTCCTCCAGTTGCTGCCCCGGGGCGGCGGACTGGGCGAACGGCTCGGCGTGCTGCTCTCCCCGTTCAACCTGTGCAGCGTGATCCTCGCCTACATCGCCGCTGTGACGGTTGACGTCACCGGCAACTACCGGTTGATCTGGCTTTTTCCGGCCGCCACCGGGCTGGCCCACGCCATCGTCAACTGCTGGCTCAAGTTTCCCCCGAAACGTGCCACCAGCCCCGACATGGTCAAGCGATTGTGGGAGTGGAGCGTGGTCCAGGCCGAGTCGATGGCCGAGACCGGCATCGTCACCGGCCTTCTGGCCGCCCCCCTGCTCGGCGTGGTGACCGAGGAGGACGCCGACAGTGCGGTGGTCATCGATCTGGCCAGGAACATCCTCGGCAATCCCTACGAGGAGGACGACGCCGACTACGAGTCGACCCCGGCCGTCGGATCCGGTGGCACGACCGAGGGGTCCCCGTCACCGGTCGGTCAATCGGCTTCGGACTCGGGAGGGGAGGGTTCCGACGGCGTCACCGGCGTCATCCAGGTCGGTGGCGGTCCGGTGGACGGCCGGGGCAACGGCGACCAGAAGTCCGGTCGGGGCGAACGTTCCGAGCCCGAGTCCCCGGCAGGACCTGACGGAGGTGGGGTGACCAGGGCGACCTCCACCGGAGCGGCCGATTCGACCGGATCCTCCGGGGCGACCACTGGCGTGCCGGACGGCGGGGTGGGGTCGATCGGTCCGACCGGCCGCGAGGAGACTGGGACAGCGGAGTCCGACCCGACTTCCCCCTGAGTGGACGTGACCGGGACCGATCCGGACGGGACATCGTCGACCGCCGACACCCGTCGGCCTGGCCATTCGTCGCCTGCAGTGTGGTCAACGAATGTCGAACCCGGCGTCCCCACTCCCGGAAGCGGGTGCACCGACCATGCCTCCAGGCGGCCCAACCGGCCGCTCACCACTTGGAACGCCACCACCGTCCCCACGTCGATCTGCCGGGTCCCGTCAGTGATCGCCGTGCAGTGAAACGGCAGGGTGCGGCCGGGTCCGTACTCGACCTGCCCGAGCCCACGGGCCTCGTCGAACTCGGCGACATCACCGATCAGGGGGACGCGACCCACTGGCACCAGGTCGAACCATTCGGTCCACGTCGTTGTCGTCAACGCGACTCCCTCAATGGACGATCTTGGACAGGGCGAGTTCGATGATGTCGGTGGCGCCCCGGTCCTTCAGTGCCGGGATCAGCACATTGATCTCGGACTTGGGGACCACCGT
>JADGOF010000176.1 GCA_017883105.1 Acidimicrobiales bacterium | reverse complement strand
CCGTAAGGGTCCGCCCCACACCTCGGATCGACCAGTGGGGGAGGACATGGGCGAGGAGGGGCGCCGGGCAGACCCTTACGGTTTGAATCGGTAGCCGATGCTCCGGACGGTCACGATGTGCAGGGGATCAGCCGGGTTGACTTCAACCTTCTTGCGGAGTCGTTTCACGTGGGTGTCGAGGGTGCGGCTGTCCCCTTTCGTGTGGTCGCGCCAGATTCGTTCCATGCACTGCTTGCGGGTGACCACGTGCCCGGCCTCGGAGACCAGCAGGGTGAGGAGCTCGAACTCCTTGCGCGAGAGCGGCACCGCCCGGCCCGCACCAACGCCTCGCGCTGGGAGACGTCGATACTCACCGGACCGAACCGGTAGACGCCGACAGGTTTGTCAGGGACCACCGGGTGGGGCTGGTAGCCTACCCGTCGTAACACGGCACGGATACGAGCGGTCAGCTCGCGGGGGCGCAGCGGCTTGGTGATGTGGTCGGCTGCGCCCGCCTCCAGGGCCAGCACGGCATCGAGCTCGTCGTCGCGGGCGGTCATCATGATCACCGGCACGCCGGGAGAGACGGTGTGGATCCTGCGGAACACCGGCAGACCCTGCGAGTCGGCCAGCTGCATGTCCAACAGGATGAGCGACGGGCTGGTCGAGGTGGCAAGTGCCACCCCCTCGTCCCCGCCGGCCGCCACCACCACGTCGAACCCCTCGACCGAGAGGGTGGCGGCCAGTGAATCCCGTGACGGCGGGTCGTGGTCGATGATCAGGATGGTCGGGTGCCCTTCGGGGGGAAGCACTCGGTGCTCGACTTCGCGGAGCGCCAGGGTCATCGCTGACCCGTGACGATCCGGTACAGGGTGCAGGGCGTCGCCCGGCGATGCTGTCGACGGGCGCAGTCCGCTCCACCACTGCTGGGCTGTCTCACCGGAAGAGCCGGATGGGAGACCGTCGCCGTGAGAGGCGCAGGGGGCCAGGCCCCCGGACGGAACGGACCGGGCCAGCCGGGCGCGTGGGATCGTCCGGCGGGGAGCGCGGGGCGGGTGCACACGGTGTAAGGGTTCGTAGCCATCGGCTGTCAGCCTAAGAAGGCCAGGTGAACGAGACGCGATCAAGAGGTCAATGGAAAGTGATCAGTGGGTAATCTCCTCACTCGCCTGAACCTGGCTGTGGTACGACCTACGAAGGCGTTGACCACAGAGGAGGACGGAATCTGATGGACGTGAACGGTGATGTGGTGGATGTCTCCACCAGCGACGAGTGGCGACGGCTCCGTCAGCACTTCGAAGAGATCGGGGAACGGCACCTCCGTCAGATCTTCGCGGAAGACCCCGATCGGGGGACCCGCATGACGATGACCGCCGCCGATCTCTCACTCGACTATTCCAAGCACCGGGTTACCGAGGACACCCTGGCCGCCCTGATGGCCGTGGCCCATCGGGCCGGTGTCGAGGAGCGCCGGGACGCCATGTTCTCCGGCCTTCACATCAACACCACCGAGGACCGGGCCGTCCTTCACGTGGCCCTGCGCATGCCCAGGGACGCCCGCCTCGAGGTCGACGGACAGGACGTGGTGGCCGACGTGCACGTGATGCTCGACCGCATGGGGGAGGCAGCCTCACGCATCCGCTCGGGCGAATGGACCGGTCATACCGGCATGCGCATCGCCACTGTCGTCAACATCGGTATCGGGGGATCCGACCTGGGGCCGGCCATGGCGTACGAGGCCCTGTCGGACTATGCGGCCCCGGAAGTCGAATGCCGCTTCGTGTCGAACATCGATCCCGTCGATCTCTACAACAAGACGGTCGGCCTCGATCCGGCCGAGACGCTCTTCGTGATCAGCTCCAAGACCTTCACCACCCTCGAGACCTTGACCAACGCCGCGGCGGCCCGGGCCTGGCTGCTCGACGGACTCGGCAGCGGCGACGGTGCGGTGGCCCGCCACTTCGTGGCCGTGTCCACCAACGAGCAGGCCGTGACGGAATTCGGCATCGACCCGGCCAACATGTTCGGATTCTGGGACTGGGTGGGAGGACGCTACTCCTACGATTCGGCCATCGGCTTCTCGCTGATGGTGGCCATCGGGCCCGAGGCCTTCGCCGACATGCTGGCCGGCTTCCACGCCATCGACGAGCACTTTGCCACCGCTCCGTTCGAGGCCAACATGCCGGTCATCCAGGGCATGCTCAACGTCTGGTACAACAACCTGTTCGGGGCCGAGAGCCACGCCGTGCTCCCCTACAGCCAGCGCCTGGCCCGCTTCCCCGCCTACCTCCAGCAGCTGACCATGGAGTCCAACGGCAAGTCGGTGCGGCGCGACGGCTCACCGGTTGCCGGCCAGACCGGTGAGATCTACTGGGGCGAGCCCGGGACCAACGGGCAGCACGCCTTCTACCAACTCATCCACCAGGGGACCAAGTTGATCCCGGCCGACTTCATCGGCTTCGCCGAGTCCACCCATGAGCACGGGGAGCAGCAGGACCTGTTGATGTCCAACTGCTTCGCCCAGGCCAAGGTCTTGGCCTTCGGCCGGACCGCCGACGAGGTGGCCGCCGAGGGGACGCCGCCAGAACTGGTACCCCACAAGGTCATGCCCGGCAATCATCCTAGCTCGACCATCCTCGCCCCGAGGTTGACCCCGTCGGTGCTCGGCCAGTTGGTCGCCCTCTACGAGCACACCGTGTTCACCGAAGGCGCGGTGTGGGGGATCGACTCCTTCGACCAGTGGGGGGTCGAGTTGGGCAAGGTGATGGCCATGCAACTGGCCCCGGCCCTCTCCAGTACCGCTGCCCCCGATCTCGACGGTCAGGACAGCTCGACCGCAGCCCTGGTGCGCCGGTACCGGACCATGCGCAACCGACCGGTCTGAGCCTGCCCGACCGCACGTGCCACGCCTCGTTCAGGCCGAGGCGAGCTCCCGCCACAGGGCGCGGTAGCTGGGGTAGGTCAGCGCCTCGGTGATGTAGCCGGCTCGTTCCAGCTCGGCGTGGAAGGCGGGCAGGTTGCGCCACGGGATGCCCATGTCGACGTGATGGGCCAGGTGCCACCCGGTGTTGTAGGGGACGAACCAGAAACGGGCCAGCCAGGTCTGGCGCACGTTGTGGGTGGTCACCCTGCGGTCCGATCCGGCCTCGAGCCCGCCGTGCTCGGCGATGGCACGCAGCCGGTTGATGACCCGCCACTGGGTCATCCACGGGAGCCACCACAAGAGCGGGTAGATCCACCAGCGGCCGGTGGCCGCCCACAGCACCACCCACAGGGTCACCTGCATACCGAGGATGGAGAGGGAGATTGACCGGAATGCCTTGTTCCTCAAAGACTTGAACAACGGCGTGAAGTTCTTCCATCCGGAGATGCCCATCGCGTCACGGATCAGCCGTCGACGAAGGGTGGCCCGGTCGCAACGGTAGCCGCCGTAGAAGGCGATGTCCGGCTCCCGCGGCCCGAACTCCTCCTTGTGGTGGGCGAAGTGGCCGCGCCGGTAGATGGAGATGGGGGTGAAGGTCGGATAGGCGATGAGCCAGATCCCCACCCAGTCATTGGCCCGCTTGTTGGTGAAGAGGAGCTTGTGGGCCGCCTCGTGCATCATGATGGCGAAGCGGGCGTACATCGGGCCCATCAGGATGAAGGCCGCCAAGTAGGCGAGCGGGTCGCCGATCCACACGGCGCCGCCGATGAGCACCGCCACCCAACCCCACACCGCGAACACGCTGAAGGCATTGCGGAAGTTGCCGATGCGCCGCAACTCCCGCCGCAACTCCGGCCGGCACATGCCGTTCTCCATCAGGCGGTCGGTGGGGAAGACCTCCGGCCGAGCGGCTGGATCAGCCAGCATGGTGGATGTCATGGCGCACATATTACAATTTGGGAACATATGATGCAAGGAAGTAATACCCCGTTCACCGCACGCTCCGTGCTGGCCAGCGCGCTGCTGGGTGAAGAACCTCCGGAACTGCCGGTGGCCCATCTGGTGCACCTGGTCGGGCTGTTCGGGATCAACGAGAACCGGGCCCGAGTGGCCCTCAGCCGGATGGTCGCCGCCGGGGAGGTGACCACCGACGGAGACGGTCGGTACCGGCTGGTTGGCCGGCTGCTCGACCGCCAGCATCGCCAGCACGATTCTCGCCGGGGCCGGGTGCGCCCGTGGGACGGTCCGTGGCGGATGGCCGTGGTGATCACCTCGGGAAGTTCGGCCGAAGAGCGCGCCGCCCGGCGGAAGCGGTTGGTGCTGGCCCGGTTGGCGGAGCAACGGGAGGGAGTGTGGATCCGCCCGGACAACATCGATCTCCACCCCGATCCGGCAGACGACCCCGACCTCGCGCTCTATCGGGCGATTCCCGACGAGGATCCGGTGCGGCTGGCGGCCGGCCTGTGGAACCTCCAGTCGTGGGCCGAACGGGCCACCGAGCTCTGCGGCCGCATGCACGACCTGGCCACGGAGGGACCCTCCGATCTGGCTGCCGGCTTCAAGCTCTCCGCCGCCGTGCTCCGCCATCTGCAGGCCGATCCCCTTCTGCCGGCTGCACTGCTGCCCCCCGACTGGCCGGGCGCCGCCCTGCGGGAGCGCTACAGCCGATGGGATCGGCAGTACCGCCAGGTACTGCGGGCCTGGGGCCGCGATGACTGAGCAGCACCCCATCGGTCGCCGGCTCGGGGCCCGGCGCAGGCGTGCCGGAATCGCGGGCCGTAGGATCGGCCGACCGGGAGAAGCGACCGCCGATTCCAGCAGACAGGGAGGTCCGATGACCAGCGTCACCAACGAGGCACCGTTCGCCGGCCGGGTGGCGGTAATCACCGGGGGTGCCCGGGGTCAGGGCCGCAGCCATGCGGTGGAGTTGGCTCGACTGGGTGCCGACATCGCCATCTGCGATCTCTGCCGCGACCTGGCTTCGGTGGGCTATCCCCTGGCGACCGAGGACGATCTGGCCGAGACGGTCCGACTGGTCGAAGAACAGGGCCGGACCTGTGTCTCGTCGGTCACCGACGTCCGGGACCTGGATGCCGTGCTGGCCTTCGTGGGCGACACCCAGGCCACCCTGGGCTCGGTGGACATCCTGGTGGCCAATGCCGGCATCTCCACGTTGGGGTCGATCTGCACCATGGACGCCTCCCAATGGAGTGAGACCGTCGACACCAACCTCACCGGCGTGTTCAACGCCATGCGCGCGGCCTCCCCTTTCATGCGCAAGCAGCGGTGGGGCCGGATCATCGGCATCTCCTCGATGATGGGCCGGTCGTCCAACCCGGGCATCCCCGCCTATGTGGCTTCCAAGTGGGGGGTGATCGGCCTGTGCAAGTCGGTGGCCCAGGAGTTGGCCGGCTTCGGGGTGACGGTGAACGCCATCGCACCCGGCAATGTCTCCACGCCGATGATCCACAACGACGCCCTCTACGGCTTGATGCGACCCGACCTTGAGCATCCGACCCGCGAGGATGTGGCGCCGGCCATGGCCGGGCTCCACGTGCAGCCGGTGCCGTGGATCGAGCCCGAGGAGATCACCGCCGCCGTGGTGTTCCTCGCCTCCGAGGCGGCG
>JADGOF010000175.1 GCA_017883105.1 Acidimicrobiales bacterium | reverse complement strand
GGCTCCGGCCATTGCATTCGGTCCCCGGACGGCGAGCGGGAAGGCATCGTCCGTCCTGGCTTCACGCCGTAGGGAGTGCGGCCGGTTTAGTTACGCCCAAGATTGCGTCGTGGAGACACCACTCGTTTCGTAGTCGGTCGAGTGCGCATTATGCGCTATCGATGACGCTTGCAGCCACGATGGCGCACACAATCAGGCGAGCTACTTGGTGCCTGCCGTCTGGCTGCCGTTAGTCGGTGGTTTCCGACTCCCAGCATGGCTGCGTTGTCGTTTTACATCCAGGCCAGCATGTGGGCGCTTCAGCAAGTATACCCGAGGCTGATCAAGGATCAGTGCAGCAAGGAAAAATGTGCCTGTGATCAGGTCATATTCCTCAATATTGATGACGGATTCAATGACTGGGATATGACATGAAAGGCCAGCGATAAGAGCTGGTGTTTTGGCACTAGTTGCCGGAGAAATCTTGGTTCGAAGACGTGTTATCCCTCGTCAATGGCCGTCATCACGATTTCCGATATTGAGCATGGTCTTACATGATCGAAGGGAGAGGTAGGCCCGTGGCCCCACTTCTCCCTTGGGAGGTCGATCGCCATAGATAACGGGCGCTTCGGAAATGAGAGCGGTCTGAAGGCACTGGCTGTAGCAGGTGCTCCTCGGTCCACCGAGGTACCGCCAGACTCGGTGCTACCGATCGGGGGCAGTGACCGGACCCCTCACGCTCCCGTGCCGTGACATCGGGGGACTCAGGAAGTCGCAGCCGGGTTTCTTCGCAGGTGTGCTTTGGTGAGGGCGCCGTCGAACCCGTTCACGACGTGGGCAACGGGTCCGAAGCCCAGTACGAACCAGGTCAATGCACCGCAGACCCCTCCAAGCAGTGCCCCTGCCAAGACATCGGTGACGTAGTGCACCCCGACATACACACATGCAACAGCGACTTCGAGAGTCACGGCGAGAAGCAACCAGCCGAGTCTCCTCCACGCGAGGAACACGGGGGACGGCAACCACGGCGAAATACGCCGTCAACGTCGACGGGAACGACGTGTTGGTGGCATGGGGGAACAGCGCCCTGAAGTGATGCACGACAAAGGGTCGAGAGATGAACATGACATGGGCGATCCCCTTGCACACCAGTACGACAGCAACCAGTCCGCACCCGATGGCAAGGACGCACCGCAGCCCTTCCGCTTTGAACCACACGAGAAGAACGAGAACAGGGGTAGCGATCCCACACGCTGCAGTAATGGCGATCACCAGGTGGGTCGACCAGGGAGCGCAGTGAACAACGTTCCAGACGGGTGAACCCGGAGCGAACACGATCACAGCGGGCCACCGGCTGTTGACGCGCAGTCGCACGTCAATCTCGAAGAAGGTCCGCCTTCCGACGACATTCCGCCAGAAGATCGGGCGACGAACATTGCGGAAGGTTGACGGGGTGGCATCAGAAGTGGCTGCACAAGTTCTCCCAGTAGTCGGGACACATCAGTGGACGTGGATATGTAGCACTGAAGCACCACACTGCGATTCGCGGTGCCCACGCAGCGTGACACGGGGACCTTCTCGGGTCGGGTTCGGGAATGTCGTCTACGGGTCGACCTGGGGAACGCCGTTGGTGATCGAGATGCGTCGGAGGAAGAACGATCGGCTGTTCGGGTAGCCGACGTGACCCGGTAGCCACGCATGGAAGGCCATCCACGGGTTGCCCTGGGTGTCGGTGAAGATCGACGGTCCGCCCGGGCCACTGAAGCCTTCCGCCGATGCCAGTAGAGGCTGACCGGAGAGCTCCGTGCACGGCCCCAGCGGCCCCGCGCAGTCGGCCGCACCGATGGCGTAGCTGGCCGTCTCCCAGTCGTTGGCCGAATAGAAGAGGACGTAGTGTCCGCCCCAGAGGATCAAGGTGGGGCCTTCGATGACACCGTGCTGCCAGGCCTCGGTCGGTTGCAGCAGGACCGCCGGTGCCGGTCCGACCAGCGCGGTGCCGTCGGGGGTTAACTGTTGGGACCACAGCGTCGCGGGCTGACCGGTGACCCCCACCGACTTCCATTGCAGGTACGGGGTCCCGCCCGCGTCGACGAAGGGGCTGGGGTCGATCGACCCGCCGATGTCGGTCTGGCACACCAGGGGTGCGACGGAGGTGTCCACGTAGGGCCCCTGGGGTTGGGTGGCCGTCGCCTCCGAGACGCACTCCACCCCGGACGCCTGATCCTCTACGGTGTAGTACATGACGTAGGTCGCTCCTCGCTGGAGCACCGATGGGGCCCACGTGGTGTCCGGACGGGCCCAACCGGCGACCTTCGGCAGTGCGTCGCCGACGGCGGTCCAGTGGGAGAGGTCCGAGGACTGGATGAGTTGAATGTTCCCGACTGCCGCGTTGGTACTGAACGCGTAGTACTCGGCACCGACCGTCAGGACGAACGGATCGGGGAAGTCGTAGGGGTAGGCCAGACCTCCGCTCGAGCCGTCCAGTGTCAGGCAGGCCGAGGACGCCGCGGTGAGCGAGGCCACCGCTCCCTGGGGATTGGCCGCGGTGACGGCGGCGTTGGCGCTGCGGACTCCGGAGAGACATGCCTGGAGCGTGGCGATGTTGATGGACTTCAGGCTGCTGGTCTGGGACGCCGCATTGAGCTTCTGTTGTGTGGCCGAGATCTCCAAGACGGTCTGTGTGTCGGCTTTGCGGCGTCCGTCGCGGAGGGTGGTGGTCGAGACGATTCCCGATCGGGTGGTGGCCAGGTGGGCCCGGGTGGTGCCGAGGCGGTGGTCGGTGGCCACCAGCGCCAGGTGGGAGCGGTGGATGTGCACCGCGGAAGCAATGCCGAAGACAATGGCCGCGGCGGCCAGCGTTAACAGGATGGTCAGAGCCGCGAGATGCAGGTGTCGACGGTGGTGCTTCGGTTGGACGGCGTCGTCCGGTTCGATGGTGTCGACCGGTCGGACGACCGTTGATTCGGCGGTGGTCACGATGTCGGAGGTGAAGCAGCTGCACAGTTGGACGCGACGTTCTGGAGGCTGTTCACCGCAAGAGTCTGGTCGCCCACGGCGATGGCATTGAGCGCCTTTTCGACTCCGGCAAGGCACAGGTTGAGCTCCCAGATGTTGACACCCTGTGCGGAGATGGTGGCCTGGGTGTGGGCCAGCGTCGCCTGGGTGGACGACAGCTGGTGGGCCTCGGCCAACAGGGTCAGGCCGGCAGTGTTGGATTCACCGGTGACGGTGGCCAACCCGGCCCGGGCGGTCGCCAGCCCTTCCGAGGTCTGGTGCAGCTCGGCCCTCACCGCGGCCAGCGAGTTGTTGGTCCGTCGCAGCGTCGCCTGGGAGACGATCCCCACCGTCACCGCGGTCGCCAAGAGCAGGACGGCCACCGCATAGGCCGCCGCTAGCCACCATGGTGACCGTCGCCGCCCGGTGGGCGCGCGCACATCGGTGATCGCTGATTCGTCGTCGGTGTGGATCACTCGTCCCTGACCTGTTCGCCGAGAGGATGGGGAGGACCGCTCCGAGGACGCGGCCGTTGCTGCTCAGGATAGTTTCTCATCAATTGGGGTCGCATTCGGGTCACCTGCCACATCCCGGCCCGCGTCCCGGATCGTGCGCCCTTGGCCGTTCAGTCCGGTTCGGAGCGCACGCGGAGTCGGACGGCGGGGAGGAGCGGGCGGAGCGACCTCTCCCGCAGGCATCCCGTCCACACACCTGCCCCGTAGGCCACGTCGTCGGCGAGAGAGGCGAGCGCCCAACGTCCTGGGTCGAGGTCCGGTCGCCGACGCCACCACTCGACGACCGGAGGGGTGAGCACCAGCAGCGCCACCGTGACGGCCGCCCGCCGACTGCGCCGTGCCGCGCACAGCACGGCTGGACCGGCCAGCATGGTGGCCGCCCGCCCCAGTCCGATCGCCGTCCACCCTGTTCCCTCGAAAGTCCAGCGGACGGCGAGTCCAGGCGGGATCCCAAGGGGAAGGACCCGGCGGGCCAGCACGGTGGCCGAGGCCACTACCACAGCTGCGGCCATCCGGGGCCGGCCGGCCAGCGCGGCGGCTACTGCTGCGGTCGGCCACGGGCGCAGTTCGACCAGCGCCAGCCGGTCGGGATGGCGTCGGGACAGCGGTCCGGCTGAGGTCCCGTAGCGGAAGCGGCGGGTCAACAGACCGACCCAGGTCGAGGGCTCTCGGTGGTGGACGGTTACCGCGGGGACGTACCGGACGCGCCCTCCCTCGTCAAGCAGGCGCCACACCAGGTCCACGTCCTCGCCCACCCGGAGCTGGGGGTCGAAACCGCGACCGAGTGACGCGGTCCGCACCACCAGGGCCGCGCTGGGGACGAACCGCACCACCCGGTCCGGCCCCACCTCTCCCTCGTCGGGTCCCATGTCCAGGGCGGAACGGGCAGACGAGTAACGGGCCAGCACGGAGCGTCGGGCACCTCCCGCGGAAGGCTCGGGGCGGACTCGGGGGGCCACGGCCACCACGTCGGGATCGTCGAACAGCCACACCAGGCCGCCCAACCAGTCCTCCGTGGCGGAGCAATCGCTGTCGAGGAACGCCACCAACTCGGTGTCGATCGACGCCAGGGCTTCGTTGCGGGCGGCGGCGGGCCCGCCGTTGATCGAACGGGAGATCAGCCGGGCCCGGTGACGACGGCACACCCTCTCCACGTTGACCGGGTCCTCGGATCCGTCGTCGACCACCACCACGGCGACGTCGGGGTCGAGTGATCCAAGGCACCGGTCGAGTGCATCGGATCGGTCGCGTACCGGTACCACCACGGTGGTCCGCGACCGGTCAACGGCCGCGGGACCCGGGCCACCATGCCGGGGATGGGCCATGCCGGCACGGACCAGCCGACGACCCAGCTGGCGGGCGGCAACCGACGCAGGGCCGCCGTTGAGGATGGTGGTCAGCGAGTCGGCGCCGGCCGCGGTCAGGGTGATGAGCCGTCCCGGACGGCCGCCCACCAATACGGTTCCGCGGCGGAAGGTGCGGACCGACCGGTCGAGGGCCAGTCCCATGCCTTCTGGAAGTGGGATCACAGCGAGAGGCCGCCGTCCACGGGGATCACCGCCCCGGTCAGGCCACTGCTGTCGGCGCCGGCCAACCAGACCAGTGCGGAGGCCACCTCCTCGGGGGTCAGCAGGCGCTTTATGGGCTGCTGGTCGGCGAAGGGGCGGGTGCTCTCGAGCCCGTAGAGCCGGGCGCTCTCGGTGAGGATGGCGGTGGCCGTGGACCCCGGGTTGACGGCGTTGGCGGTGATACCGGTGTCAGCCAGTTCCGCGGCCAGCCCGCGGATGAGGCCGGCCACCCCGGCCTTGGCCGCCCCGTATGCCGTGAGATTGGCCATCCCCCGGGTGGCCGCGGCTGAGGCCACGGCCAGAAACCGGCCCTGCCGGGGGGACGGCCTCCGGAGCAGTGCGGGGATGCCCACGCGGGCGGCGTTGATCGGACCGCCGAGGTCGACATCGAGCACCGCTCCCAGCTGTTCGGCGGGCATCTCCCACAGGGGCACCCCGCCGGCGATGACGCCGGCCACGGCCACCATGGCGTCGAGGCCA
>JADGOF010000174.1 GCA_017883105.1 Acidimicrobiales bacterium | reverse complement strand
CGACCGGCTCCCCGGTTCGTTGGCCACCGCCACCTGGGCCATGCTCCAGGGGGCACGCATGGTGCGGGTCCACGATGTGGCCGCCACCGTGCAGGCGGCCACCCTGGTCGGCCCGACCGTCGAGGTCGGAGCATGAAGGGGAAGTGGGCAGCCGGGATCTCGCCCCGCAACTTCACCTGGGTGATCACCGATCGCCTGGGCGTGAGCGAGCGCCCGGGCGGCTTCGCCCCCAACCACCGGAAGGTGCGCCGCCAAGAGGAGATCATCTGGCTCCAGGTGCACGGGTTCACCCGGGTGGTGTCCCTGCTCCCGTCCTCGCACAATCTGCAGGCCTACGAGGAGAAGTCGATGGCCAGCGTGCACTTCCCCCTACCCCCCTCCGGTGACGTACGAGGGGTGCTGGTCGACGTGTTCCGCGAACTGCACGGCCGCCTGACCAGTGGCGAACGCATCCTGGTCCACCAAGAGGAGCTCGGCGACCGGGTCACCGGCGTGGTGGCCGGCTATCTCCTGTGGTCGGAGCGCCTACCCAGCGGGCCCCAGGCCATCACTGTGCTCGAGCACATCACCGGCCATCCCATGGGCCCGAGCGGGCGCGAGCTGGTGGCGTTCGCCGGCCAGCTGTCACCGGCCACCATCCAGCCGGGGTCGCCCAACGACCCGAACGCACGCGGGTGAGAGGTCTGTTCGAGCACCCATCTGCGCCATGACCGGTGAGCCGGCCGGCGAGGACCGGATCCAACTGCGCGGACTTCGGGTCGTCGGCACCCACGGGGTGCTGCCGGAGGAGAAGTCCCGAGCCCAACCCTTCGAGATCGACCTCGACCTGTCGGTGGACCTGGCGGCGGCCGGCGTGTCCGACCGACTGGCGGACACGGTCGACTACGCCTGCATTGCCGATGCCGCCGCCGGCATCGTGGCCACCGGGCCCTCCTACGAGCTGCTGGAGGCCCTGGCCGGCGCGGTGGCTGACGCCACCTTGGGCTCCGATCCACGGATCACCGCGGTGACGGTGACCCTGCGCAAGCTGCAGCCGCCCCTGGCCGTCGACATCGCCACGGTCGGGGTCCGGATCACCCGGCGTCCGTGACCTCGCCGCTCTCCACCCCGGACTCCGTCCGTGCCTTCATCGGGCTCGGCTCCAACCTGGGGGGCCGGCACGCCCATCTCCGTCGGGCCGTCGATCAACTGCGGGCGGGGAGCCGGGCCCCGGTGACCGCGGTGTCCCGGGTGTACGAGACGGCACCGGTGGGTGGTCCCGAGGATCAGGGGCCCTACCTCAACCTGGTGGTCGAACTGGCCGTGCCCCCCGCCACCGATCCCTACCGACTGCTGGAGGAGTGCCGCCGTCTGGAGGCGGCGGCCGGTCGGGTACGGGCGGTCCGCTGGGGACCCCGGACCCTCGACGCCGATGTGGTGTGGATCGACGGCGTCGTCCTCGACGATCCCGAGTTGACCGTGCCCCATCCCCGCTGGCGGGAGCGCCGGTTCGTGCTGGCTCCATTGGGCGAGTTGGCTCCGGACCTCGCTGATGAGGCGGCAATTGCCGCCTCTGGTGGCGAGGTCCGAGTCGTGGGTACACTATGAGGCGAAGCGCCAAGATTCTCTGATGCGAACGGCACCCGCTGGGGCTGGAACGTCGAAAGGGGTCTCGTGACCACATTCCGTGTTATCGGACCAGGCCGTGCCGGCCGGTCGTTGATGGCAGCGTTGGACGCTGCGGGGGGCTACCAGTCGAGAGGCGCGCTCGGTCGCGGCCGCTCAACTGTCGACGCGGCCCGCGGGGTGGACCTGCTGGTGATCGCCACGCCGGATGACGCGGTGCGCGACGTGGCTGCCGCGGTGACCCCGGTGGCCACCACCACGGTGATCCACCTGTCTGGCTCGCTGGGGCTCGACGTGCTGGTCACCCACCCCCGGCGCGGGTCACTGCACCCGCTGGTCCCGATGCCCAACGCCACGATCGGGGCCCAGCGTCTGCGGTCGGGCATCACTTTCGCCGTGGCCGGCGATCCGCTCACCCGGTTGCTGGCCGAGTCCCTGGGTGGACGGGTGGTGGAGGTCGACGACCGGAGCCGGACCGCGTACCACGCCGCCGCCTCGATTGCCGCCAATCATCTGGTGGCCCTCATCGGACAGGTGGAGCGGGTGGCCGCCACCGCCGGCCTCCCGTTGGACGCCTTTGCCGGCCTCATGCGGGCCGCCACCGACGATGCCTTCGCCCTCGGTCCACGGCGCGCCCTCACCGGTCCCGCGGTGCGGGGCGACTGGACCACGGTCGAAGGTCACCGAGTGGCGCTGGCCGGGATGCCCGGGCACCGGACCGAGCTGGCCGCCTACGACGCCATGGTCGGTCTGGCCCGTCGCCTGTCGATGGACACCGCCGCGGTTCCCGACACCGTGCTGGCGGGCGACGCGGACGCGGAGCAGGTGGCATGAGCACGGTGATCGCCCCCGCCCCGCCGCTCCCCTACGGTGGTCTGCTCGACGCACCGGTGACGGCCGAGGTGGCGGTCATCGAGACGCTGGCCGAGTACGCCCAGACCCTCGATCTGGCCCGTCTGGCCGGACGGACGGTGGGGGTGGTCCCCACCATGGGCGCCCTGCACGCCGGACACCGCTCGCTCATCGAGCGGGCCGCCCGTGAGTGCGACGTGGTGGCCGTGTCCATCTTCGTCAACCCCACCCAGTTCGGGGAGGCGGCGGATCTGGCCGACTACCCCCGCACCCTCGAGTCGGACCTCGAGGTGGTGGCCGGCGCCGGTGCCCACCTGGTGTTCGCCCCGTCGGTCGGCGAGATGTACCCCGAATGGCCGGCTCCGGTGAGTACCTCGGTGTCGGTTCCCGAGCTCAGCCGCCGGTGGGAGGGGGCCTCCCGGCCGGGGCACTTCGACGGCGTGGCCACCGTGGTGGTGAAGCTGCTCTCCGCAGCCGGCCGGTGCCGGGCCTACTTCGGGGAGAAGGACTTCCAGCAACTGGCCATGGTCCGCCGGGTGGCCAGGGACCTGTCGCTCTCCGCCGAGGTGGTCGGCTGCGAGACGGTACGGGCCGGGGACGGGTTGGCCCTGTCCAGCAGGAACGTGCGACTCTCCCCCGAGCAGCGCCGGGCGTCACTGGTGCTGTCCCGGGCGTTGCGGTCGGGGGCGGCCCTCATCGCCTCGGGGGAGCAGGATCCTCGGGCGATCGAGTCCCACATGACCGAGCTGGTGGCCATCGAGCCGGCGGTGATCCTGGACTACGCGGTGGTGGTGGAGGCCGACGATCTGGAGCCGGCCCCGACGCTGGCCACCGACCGGACGCTCCGCCTGCTGATCGCCGCCACCCTGGGCTCGGTGCGCCTCATCGACAACCTCGACCCGTATCGGGCCGACCTCCCTCACCTCCGGCCGCACGCTCTCGACTCCCACCGCGTGGGCTGACCGGTGCACGGACGCCGCGTCGGTTGGGGGGCATTGGATCACCGTGCCCGCCCGTGCCCGGCCTGCGGACTGCGCCCGGCGTGAGCGAGACAACGGTGACGCCGGACGAGCTCGACGTGCTCGTCCTGGGCAGCGGCGTGGCCGGTCTCTCCGCGGCCGTCCGGCTGGCCGCCCCCATGTCGGCGGAGGGCGGGGGGTTCGGCACCGATGCGACCGGACTCCGGGTCGGGGTGCTGACCAAGGCCGAGCTGTCCCAGTCGGCTACCCGGTGGGCGCAGGGCGGGGTGGCTGCCGTGCTCGGTGGCGACGAGGACTCGACCGATCTCCATCTGGCCGACACCCTGGCGGCCGGTGCCGGCCTGTGTGACACCGACGCGGTGCGGGTGCTGGTCGACGAAGGCCCGTCCCGGGTTCACGAGCTGATCGCCATGGGAGCGGTCTTCGACCGGCAGCCGGGCGGGGCCCTGGCCCTGGCCCGCGAAGGCGGGCACTCGACGGCCCGGGTGGTCCACGCCGGCGGTGCGGCTACCGGAGCCGAGGTGGAGCGGGCCCTGGTGGACGCCACCCGCGCCTCGGCCGCCGCCGTGCTGGAGGAGTGGTTCGCCTTCGACCTGTTGGTAGAGGGCGGTCGGTGCCGGGGCGTGCGGGCCCTCACCGCCGACGGCCGGGTCGTCGAGGTGCGGGCGACCCACACCGTGCTGGCCACCGGGGGCGCCGGCCAGCTGTTCGCCGTCACCACCAACCCGGCCGAGGCCACCGCCGACGGCCTGGCCATGGCCCTGCGCGCCGGGGTGCCGGTGGCCGATGTCGAATTCATGCAGTTCCACCCGACCGCCCTCCACCATCCGGCCATGCCCCGGCCCCTGCTGTCGGAGGCGTTGCGCGGCCATGGCGCTCTGTTGCGCGACGCCGACGGGAGCCGGTTCGTGGACGAACTGGCCCCCCGTGACGTGGTCAGCCGGGCCATGGCGGAGCGGATGCACGCCCAAGGCGTCGACAGCCTGTGGCTCGACGCCACCGCACTGGCTTCCTTCGACTCGCGATTCCCCACCATCGCCGCCTCGCTGCTCACCATCGGGCTAGATCCGAGTCGTGACTGGTTGCCGATAGCACCGGCGGCCCACTATCTGTCGGGGGGAGTGATCACCGACCTGTGGGGGGCCACCGCGCTGCCCGGGCTGTGGGCTGCGGGCGAGGTGGCCTGCACCGGGGTGCACGGGGCCAACCGCCTGGCCTCCAACTCACTGCTGGAGGGCATGGTGTTCGGTGCCCGCCTGGCCGAGTCCATCCTGGGCGGCGGCGACGGCCCCACGCCCACCGGGGTCATGGAGGTGGTGCTCGACGCACCGGGCGAACCGGTGGGAGCCTCGGTCGGCTCGACAGGGTCGGTGGAACAAGACGAGGGTGACCGGTCGGCCGCCGGCCCCCGGCCGGATGTGGTCAAGACCCGTGACTCCCTGCAGCGGGCGATGACCGAGGGGGCCGGGGTGGTCCGCAGCGCCGACTCGCTGGCCGGTGCCGGGGTGACGGTCGACGCCATCGGGGCCGCGATGGGAACCGGCACCCCCTCGGACCGTGCCCATGGCGAACTAGCGAACCTGGTCACCGCGGCCCGGAGCGTGCTGGCCTCGGCCACTGTGCGGCGGGAGACGCGGGGCGCCCACGCCCGAAGCGACTATCCGGAGCTGTCGGATGCCTGGTGCCGCCGCATCGTCCACGCCGGGGACGGGATGCACGTGGTGGCCGGTCCGCCGGCCTCCGAGCCGAGCCGACACCTCCCCTTTCCCGGGACGCCGGACCGGTGAGCGGCGCCGGCGATCCGGTGACGCCCGAGTGGGGGTCGGTCTTCGATCCCCCCCGTCCCGCGGTGGTCGACGCGGTGGCGCGCGCCCTGGCCGAGGACCTGCTGCCGCTGGGCGATCTGACCGCGGGCCTAGTGCCATCCGAAGCGGTGGCCACGGTGGGGGTGGTCAGCCGCGCCCACGGCGTGCTGGCCGGTCGGGCGTGTGCGGCCGAGGCGTTCCGCCAGATCGATCCCCTCCTGGAAGTGAGGTGGGCGGCCGGCGACGGCTCCGCCGTGTTCCCCGGACTGGTGGTGGCCACCGTCACCGGTTCGTTGCGCTCGATCCTCACCGCCGAGCGGACG